>JAYTXV010000056.1:0-14770 GCA_043742805.1 Caulobacteraceae bacterium
ACCCGCGAACTGGCCGACCAAGTGGCCATGGCCTTCGACAAATACTCCAAGGGCCAGAAACTGACCTGGGCCCTGTTGATCGGCGGGGTCTCGTTCGGCGATCAGGAAATGAAACTCGATCGGGGCGTCGACGTCCTGATCGCCACGCCCGGACGCCTGCTCGATCATTTCGAGCGCGGCAAGCTGCTGTTGACCGGCGTGCAGATCATGGTGGTCGATGAAGCCGACCGCATGCTCGACATGGGCTTCATCCCGGATTTGGAGCGGATATTCTCGCTCACGCCGGCCAAGAAGCAGACCCTGTTCTTCTCAGCCACCATGCCGCCGGAAATCACTCGGCTAACCAAGCAGTTCCTCAACGATCCGGTCCGGATCGAGGCCTCCAAACCGGCCACCACCGGCGAGAACATCGCTCAGCATCTTGTGCGCATTCCCGCCTCCGACCCGGGATCGAAACGACTCGCCTTGCGCGCGCTCGTGGGCCGTGACGACGTGAAAAACGGCATCGTGTTCTGCAACCGCAAGACCGAAGTGGATATCGTCGCCAAGTCGCTGCGCAGCCACGGCTTCGACGCCTCGCCCATCCACGGCGATCTCGACCAGAGCCTGCGCACCAAGACCCTGGAAGCCTTCCGAAAGGGCGACCTGAAGCTGTTGGTGGCTTCCGATGTCGCTGCCCGGGGTCTCGATATCCCCGATGTCAGCCACGTATTCAACTATGACGTGCCCCACCACGCCGACGACTATGTGCATCGGATCGGCCGCACGGGCCGGGCCGGTAAGTCGGGCGTGACCTACATGCTGATCACCCCGGCCGACAGCCGCGGCCTCGACAAGGTACTCAAGCTGATCGGCAAGGCCCCTCAGGAAGACACGCTTGATCTCGACTGGAGTTCGGTCAGGATCGAAACACGCTCGAAGAGCGATCGTCCACGGAGTCGGGATCGCGAAGACGGCAAGGGTCGATCCCGCGGCCGTCCGGCGTCGGAAACGTCGGTCGCGTCGATGGAGCCTCTTGTTTCCAACCCCTCCGCCATGCCTGTCGAGTCCCCTGCCCCAAGGCCGGCGCGCCCGACCGCCGCCGTCAGCGGCGAGGCCGGGGCGGAGCCGAGAAGCCGCGGTCGCCGCGAACGCCGGCCGCGCAACGCCGCGCCGGTGGAAGGAGCAGTCACGACCGCAACCGCCCCGACCGCGGAGCCCATCGCCCGCCCTGAACGCAGTGAACAGCCGCGCCGCGCGGAACGTCCGGAACGTGCCGAATCCGCCTCCCCAAGCCGCGGCGCGCCCGAACGAACGCGCGGTGTTCAGCCGGTGGCCGAACGCGATGAAGACGACCGGCGCGTGGTTGGCTTCGGCGCCGACCTGCCGGCTTTCCTCGCCAGACCTATTCAGGCGCTCGCCACGAAACGATAGCGGCTAAGCCTCGACATCCACGCGATGGCGCCGGTGATTTCACTGGCGTTCCGCTAGGTCCCCCGCTCTAGGTTTCGTGAAAATCAAATTCGGAGGATTTCGAGTGACCTACGCGAAGATCAAGCTGTCGTTCGCTGGCGGGCTGGCGACTATCGCTCTGGCGGATCCCGCCACCATGAACGCCGCCGGCGTCGATATGATCGTCGAGTTGGCCGACGCGTTCGGCCGCGTGGCGACGGGCGAGAGCGGCGCACGAGCCGTGATCCTGACCGGCGAGGGTCGCGGCTTCTGTTCGGGAGCAAATCTCTCCGGCGGCGGCCCGGCCGCACGGACGCCGGAGGCCGATGGCCGGCCCAACGCCGGCGGCGCGCTGGTCACCCACTACAATCCCTTCATGACACTGTTGCGCGATTTTCCGATGCCGATCGTCACCGCTGTCAACGGCGCGGCGGCCGGAGTGGGCTGTTCGATGGCGCTGATGGGCGACATCATAGTGGCCGGTGAAAGCGCCTATTTCATGCAGGCGTTCCGCCGGATCGGCCTGGTTCCCGATGGCGGCTCAACCTATCTGTTGCCCCGCATGATCGGTCGTGCGCGGGCCATGGAGATGACCTTGATGGGTGATCGCGTCCCCGCCGCCAAGGCGCTGGAATGGGGCCTGATCAACCGCGTTGTTGCCGACGCCGACCTGCTGGCCGAGGCTGGCAAGATCGCCCTCGAACTGGCCGAGGGTCCAAAATCCCTCGGCCTGATCCGCAAGCTGATGTGGCGCAGCCTGGACAGCCAATTCGCCGAACAGCTGGCCGACGAAGCCGCGACCCAGAACATCGCCGGCAAGAGCGACGACTTCATCGAGGGTGTGCAGGCGTTCCTGCAGAAGCGGCCGGCCCGATTTTCTGGCCGCTGAAACCCCGCCTCGACTGAATTGAAGCGCCGCCCAAGGGCGCGGCGTGGAACGAATTGGGCGGACGGTGGTTAGGGACAAACATGCCCGAAACGCCGCTGTATCCGTTGAGCTTCATCCCGATCCACCAGTACCGGCTTTGGGGCGGCGGGAGGCTTGCGGACTGGCTCAAGGTCCCCTTACCCGACGATGAGCCGATCGGTGAAGCTTGGCTGCTGAGCGATCGCGATGACTGTTCCAGCCTTGTCGCCAACGGGCCGTTGAAAGATCGCACGATAAGCCAATTAATCCAGGATGCCCCAGATCGGATGCTTGGCGCACTGGCTACCCGGTTTGCGCGCTTTCCCTTGCTCCTGAAGTTCCTCGACGTGCGCAAGATGCTGTCGGTGCAGGTCCATCCCTCCGACGCCAAGGCGGAGCTGGTTCCCGGCGGAGACACGGGCAAGACCGAGGCTTGGGTCGTTCTAGAAGCCGACCCGGGCAGCCGTATCTACGCCGGTCTTAAGCCGGGTGTGACCGCAGACGATCTGCGGTCCCTGTCCAGACGGAACGTGGATGAATCCCTGGCCAGTTTTGCGCCCGCCGCCGGGCAGGCGGTGCTTATCGAAGCGGGAACCGTTCATTCTCTGGGGGACGGTGTCGTGGTATTCGAAGTACAGCAAAACAGCGACATCACGTTCCGACTCTATGATTGGGACCACACCGATCCCAAGATCGGCCAGGCGCGACCATTGCAGGTCGAACAGGCGTTGGCCTGTGTCGATTTCGCCCAGGGCGTCATTCAACCGGTCGAGCCCGTGGCCGAGGAAGACGCCTCCGGCCGGCGCGAGCGCATCCTGAACTGTCCACATTTCACGCTGTGGCGCGTGTCGAGCGCGGCTCCGTTCTGGGTCGGCGCCAACGATGAGCTGAGAATCCTGGTGTGCCTCGATGGTAAAGGCCTGATCGAATATCAGGACGCCGGCTTCGATTTGGAGAAGGGCGGGGTGACGCTGTTGCCGGCCTGCGTGGGTGTTTGCCGTCTTCGGCCCGAGGGCGAGATCACGGTGCTTGAAATCGCCGCACCGCGCCAGCCATGAAGGACCTGATCATCTTCGACCTCGACGGCACGCTTGCGGAAAGCAAGTCGCCGCTCGACGCGGAAATGAGCGCCCTGTTGGGGCGGCTGCTCAAGGCCGTCAAGGTCGCAGTGATTTCGGGCGGCGCCTGGCCACAATTCGAGAAACAACTGCTGGCCAAGCTGCCCCCCGATGCGCGTCTCGAGGCCCTGTCGATACTGCCCACCTGCGGAACCAGGTTTTATTCATATGACGGGAAATGGGTCGAGCTCTATGCCGAAGACTTCACCAATCAGCAAAAAACGAAGATCATCGCCGCGCTGAAAAGCACGTTGGAGACTTCCGGCTTCGAGACCCAGAAACACTGGGGCGAGGTGATCGAAGATCGCGGCAGCCAGATCACGCTGTCGGCGCTCGGTCAGGACGCGCCTTTAGCTGAAAAGAAGATGTGGGATCCGGATTTCGCCAAGCGCAAGATCATCAAATCGATGCTTGAAAAATCGATTCCGGAATTTTCCGTCCAACTCGGCGGATCGACCTCGATCGATGTCACCAAGCCCGGCATCGACAAGGCCTACGGGATCAGGAAGCTCCGCGAGACGCTTGGCGTCGCCATCAAGGACATGCTGTTCGTCGGCGACGCGATCTTTCCGGGCGGAAACGACTATCCGGCCAAGACGGCGGGCGTGAGGTGCATACGAGTGCGCGATCCGAACGAGACCAAGAGCGTGATCGAGGCCATTCTCGCCTGCGCGGAGGCCGGGTAAGGCGATGTCCGACTTCCAGATGAAGCGTCTGGGCATGATCATGGAACCCCAACCGGGCGATCCGTATGAGGTGGAGGGTGTGCTGAATCCCGCCGCCATACGGGGTCGCGACGGGCAGCTGTATCTTTTTCCCAGGATGGTGGCGCGCGGCAACTACTCGCGTATCGGCATCGCGAGGGTGCTGTTCAGCCCTTCCGGCGACCCGACCGGCGTCGAGCGCATGGGCGTGGCGCTCGAGCCGGAGGCTGACTATGAACTGACGGAAACGGGCGGTGGCTGCGAAGATCCGCGCATCAGTTTCTTCGAACCTCTAGGGCTCTATGTGATGACCTATACCGCCCTTTCGCGGCGGGGTCCCCGGATAGCCATAGCGGTATCGGAAGATCTGTTTGTCTGGCGCCGCCTTGGGCTCGCGACTTTCAGACCCTACCAGGGCATCGTTTTCGAGGATATCGCCAATAAGGACGCCAGTGTTTTTCCCTGGGCGGTACCCGGGCACCTAGGCGAACCCACGGTGGCCTTGCTGCACCGACCGATGTTTCCAGGCACGCGACCTGAAGAAACCGTTCATCGCCCCAGGGCGCGCGGGCCGGATCTCGATCTCGAGAGTATCTGGATATCCTACTGCGAAATGACCCCTCTGGGCGAGACCCCTCGTGTTCACCCGTTTGGAGCCCATCACCGCTTGGCATTCCCGGTTGCGGCGTGGGAACGGCTCAAGATCGGCGGGGGGGCGCCCCCGGTACTTTGCCGTCACGGTTCGCTGATCGTCTATCATGGTGTGCATGAACTCCCCGAGGCCACGGCCAGCGGCCGCAAAATGGCCTATTCGGCTGGTATGATGGTGCTCTCGAAGGAACATCCGCTGCGGATTCTTTATCGTTCGCCCGAGCCCGTCCTGGTTCCGGAAGGCGCTCTGGAATGTCATGGGACAATAGACGCGGTGGTTTTCCCCACGGGAATCGATCGTCGTGACGATCTGGGTATGCCGGATCGCTTCGATGTCTACTACGGCATGGCGGACGACCGGATCGGCGTTGCGCGCCTGGATATTCCCGAAACCCTGCCGACGACCGCCACGTGACCGACACCCCGCACGGGGCCAACCGCCGATCTCTTATGGAGGGAGGACGCATGCCAGACTTGCTCACCGCCAAGAGCGCCAACCTCGATCGGCTCTGCATCGACACCATCCGCACCCTTTCCATGGATGCGGTGCAAAAGGCCGTTTCCGGGCATCCGGGGACGCCAATGGCCCTGGCCCCGGTGGCCTATACCCTTTGGCAGAGTTTTCTGCGTTTTGATCCCGAACATCCGGACTGGCCCAATCGGGATCGCTTCGTCCTGTCCAATGGCCACGCATCGATGCTGCTGTATTCCATCTTGCATCTTGCTGGGGTGAAGGCGGTGTCGCTCGACGATATCGAGCGGTTCCGGCAGCTGGACAGTCGCTGTCCGGGCCACCCGGAATATGGTCACACGGCCGGCGTCGAGGCGACCACAGGCCCCTTGGGCCAGGGCTGTGGGATGAGCGTCGGCATGGCGATGGCGGAGCGCTGGCTGGCGAAACACTTCAACCGTCCGGATTTCACCCTGGTCGACCATGACGTCTTCGCCCTGTGCGGCGATGGCGACATGATGGAGGGCGTCAGCAACGAGGCCGCCTCGCTGGCCGGGCATCTGATGCTCGGCAACCTCTGCTGGATCTATGACAGCAACCGCATAACCATCGAGGGCCATACCGATCTGGCCTTCAGCGATGACGTCGCGGCCCGGTTCCGGGCCTATGGCTGGAATGTCGAGCATGTCGGCGACGCCAATGACACTGAACGCCTTGCCCAGGCGATCGAGGCGTTCAGGGCCGTTCACGAGGTTCCTACCCTGATCATCGTCAACAGCGTCATCGGCTATGGCGCTCCGCACAAACAGGGCACCGCCTCGGCGCATGGCGAGCCGTTGGGCGTGGAGGAAATCCGTCTGGCCAAGCGGGCCTACGGATGGCCCGAGGATTCCGCCTTTCTCGTGCCGGACGGTGTACGAGAACACTTTGCCGCCGGCGTCGGCCAGCGCGGACGGCAGCTGCGCGCCGACTGGCTGAAGCGCTTCGAGGCCTATCGGGCCGCCTATCCCGACCTCGCCGACCAATTCGATCGGATGCAAGCGGGGAAATTGCCCGACGGCTGGGACGCGGACCTGCCGAGCTTTGCCGCCGACGACAAGGGTCTGGCGAGCCGCGAGTCTTCGGCCAAGGTGCTGAACGCCGTCGCGGCGCGCTATCCCTGGCTGATCGGCGGCGCGGCTGACCTCACGCCCTCTACCAAGACCGGCCTTACCTTTGAGGCGGCCGGCGAATTCCAGGCTGGACATTATGGCGGCCGCAATCTGCACTTCGGCATCCGCGAACACGCCATGGGCGCAATCCTCAACGGGCTGGCCCTGTCCAAGATTCGCGCCTTCGGCTCGACCTTCCTGATCTTCTCCGACTACATGAAGCCGGCCATTCGCCTCAGCGCGCTGATGCAATTGCCGGTGGTTTGCATCTTCACCCACGATTCGGTCGGCCTTGGGCAGGACGGTCCGACGCACCAGCCGGTCGAACAGCTGGTCGCCCTGCGCGCTGTGCCCGGGCTGATCACCCTGCGGCCTGGCGATGCCAACGAGGTGGTCGAGGCTTGGCGCGTTATCATCGGTCTAGCCGGCGAGCCCGCGGGCCTCGTCTTGAGCCGCCAAGCGCTGCCCACCCTTGATCGGCGGCGGTATAAACCGGCGGATGGCGTGGCGCGCGGCGCCTATGTGTTGGCGGGCGCCGGGACGGGATCGCCAGCGGTGATCCTGATCGGCTCCGGCAGCGAGCTTGCACTTTGCGTCGAGGCCTACCACCGGCTCGAACGCGAGGGCGTCGCCGCTCGCGTCGTCAGCATGCCGTCCTGGGAACTGTTCGAGCGGCAAGACGAAGCCTACCAGGATAGCGTGCTCCCGCCCCAGGTCACCGCCCGGGTGTCGGTGGAGGCGGGGTCGGTGATCGGTTGGGACCGCTACGTTGGCCGGGCAGGCGCCCGGATCGGCATGCGGACCTTCGGCGCTTCGGCGCCGATCGGAGATCTTATGACAAAATACGGCTTCACCGCCGAGGCGGTGCTCGCCGCCGCGAGGGACCAGTTGGCCAGGACCTCAAAGCTGACCTGAATCAAATTCAATTCGGTAGGAGCGACATCAATGCGGATCGGGATGATCGGGCTAGGCAGGATGGGTGGCGCCATGTCCCGCCGACTAATGAAGGCTGGGCATGAGTGCGTCGTGCACGCGCGAAGCGCGGAGACGCGGGAGGCCTATGCCAAACAGGGCGCGGTCGCTGCCGCTTCGCTGGCTGACGTGGTCAAAGCTCTGGATCAGCGGCCACGCGCCATCTGGCTGATGCTGCCGGCCGGCGAAGCCACCAAACAGGCGGTGGACGAGTTCGCTGATCTGTTGGAGCCGGACGACATCCTCATCGATGGCGGAAATTCCTACTACAAGGACGATATCCGCCGCGCCAAGGCCCTGTCGACGAAGGGTATCCATTATGTCGATTGCGGCACCTCGGGCGGCGTCTGGGGCATCGAGCGCGGCTATTGCATGATGATCGGCGGCCCCGATCCGGCCGTGGAGCATCTCGACCCGATCTTCGCCGCGCTCGCGCCGGGCCAGGGCGAGATCGGGCGCACACCCGGCCGCGAAGGCAATGTGTCCCGTGTCGAGCGCGGCTACATTCATGCCGGCCCCTCGGGCGCGGGGCACTTCGTCAAGATGATCCACAACGGCATCGAGTACGGAATGATGCAGGCCTATGCCGAGGGCTTCGACATCATGCGCAACAAGGATTCGAAAGACCTGCCGGAAGCCGAGCGCTACACCTTGAATCTGCCGGACATTGCCGAGGTCTGGCGCCGCGGCAGCGTGGTCTCCTCCTGGCTGCTCGACCTCAGCGCAACGGCGCTGATGAAGGATGCTCAGCTGACCGGCTTTTCCGGGTTCGTGCAGGATTCGGGCGAGGGACGCTGGACGATCGAGGCGGCGATCGAGGAAGCCGTACCGGCCAGCGTGCTCACTGCCGCGCTGTTCAACCGGTTCCGTTCCCGGCAGGAACACACCTTCGGCGACAAGATGCTCTCGGCCATGCGGTTCGGCTTCGGCGGACACATCGAGGGAACCGAACCGATAGACCCCGCGCCAGAGCAGCAGAACCCCGGGCGCGTTCGGGATTAGCACCATGGCCGACGACAAGCCGAGCGGACCGCCTATCCTGGCGCCCTGCGCGATGGTGATCTTCGGCGCCACCGGCGATCTGACCAAGCGTCTGATCGTACCAGCGCTGTATAACCTTGCGCGCGCCGAACGGCTTCCAGCGGACTTCGTGTTGATTGGCGTGGCGCGGGCGGAGAACACCGCGGAGAGCTGGCGCGAGGCGCTTTTGAAAGCGCTGGGGGATTACCTCGGCGTCGAGCCCGTGGAAGAATCGGCCTGGAACCGGCTCACCGGGAAGATGTTTTACGTCCGGGGCGATCTGGCCAAGCCCGAGCCGTATGTTTCGCTGCGCGCCATTCTGGGGGACAAAAACAACGCCATCTTTTATCTCGCCATCGCCGATCGCCAGTTTGGCGAGGTGATCGGACGGCTCGGCGGGGCCGGACTCACCGACCAGGGTAGGGATGCTCGGGATGAGCATCGGGGCTGGCGTCGGGTGGTGATCGAAAAGCCGTTTGGCCATGACTTGGCCTCGGCGCGCGCGTTGGACTCCAGCCTGAAGCAAACCCTGACCGAGGACCAGATCTTCCGGATCGACCACTTCCTCGGCAAGGAGACAGTCCAGAGCATCATGGCGGTGCGCTTCGCCAATGGGATGTTCGAGCCGATCTGGAACCGCGACCGGATCGATCATGTCCAGATCACCGCATCCGAAACAGTAGGCGTGGAGGCGCGCGGGGCGTTCTATGAGGCGACCGGAGCGTTGCGCGACATGGTTCCCAACCACGCGCTCAGCCTGGTCTCCATGGTGGCCATGGAGCCGCCCGTGAGCTTCGACGCCGACGCCATCCGTGACAAGAAGGCGGAGGTGTTTGCCGCGATGCCCGCCGTGCGGCCTACCGAGGCCGTGCGTGGTCAATATGGACCGGGCGCCGTGCTGGGCAAGGCGGTTCGCGCCTATCGCGACGAGCCTGGCGTCGCGGCGGAGTCGAACACCGAGACCTATGTCGCCTTGAGATTCGAGATCGACAACTGGCGCTGGGCTGGCGTCCCCTTCTATTTTCGCACCGGCAAGCACATGTCGGCGCGCGCGACTGAGATTGCCATCCGCTTCAAACCGGCCCCCCACGCGATGTTCAAGACGACGCCGGTCGAAGCGTTGCGGTGCAACTGGCTTGTCCTCAGCATCGCCCCGGACGAGGGGATATCCCTGCAGTTCGAGGTCAAGCGCCCCGGCTCGACGATGGAGCTATCCGCCGTGAAGATGGATTTCCAATACGCCGACTGGTTCGAAAAGGCGCCGAACGTTGGCTACGAGACTTTGCTCCATGACGTGATGATCGGAGATTCGACCCTGTTCATGCGCGCCGACATGGTCGAGCAGACCTGGCGCATCGTGCAGCCTCTACTCGAGGCGTGGGCCGAGACGACACCCGATTTCCCGAACTACGACTCCGGCGGTGATGGGCCGAAGGCCGCCGACGCGCTGCTGGGCGCTGATGGCGGGCGCGCCTGGCGCCGGATCTACGAGGCGGGACACCGATCATGACACCCCGGGTGAGAGAGATTCTAAGCTGGTATGGCGCGGACAATCCCGGGACCCTGACCAGCCTGGCCCGCCTGCTGAACCACGGACGGCTGGCCGGAACCGGCAAGCTGGTCATCCTGCCGGTCGATCAGGGCTTCGAGCATGGTCCGGCGCGTTCGTTCGGACCCAATCCCCCCGCCTATGATCCACGTTACCATTTCGAACTGGCAATCGAAGCGGGCTGCAGCGCCTACGCCGCCCCGCTGGGTTTTCTGGAGGCGGGCGCCAGGGACTTCGCGGGCCGCATACCGCTGATCCTGAAGATAAATGACGCCGACAGCATGCGGGATGAAAAGGACCCGGACCAGGCCATGACCGCCAGCGTCGAGGACGCGCTACGTCTCGGCTGTTGCGCCATCGGTTTCACGATCTACCCGGGATCGTCGCACGAAATGGAAATGTACGGGAGACTGCGGGCCTATGCCGAACACGCCAAGCGCCATGGGCTGGCGGTTGTCGTCTGGTCCTATCCTCGGGGTTCCGGTCTGAGCAAGGACGGCGAAACGGCTATCGATGTGGTGGGCTACGCCGTGCAAATCGCCGCTCAGCTCGGAGCGCACATCATCAAGGTCAAGCTGCCCACCGCACACATCGAGCAGGAGGCGGCCCGCAAAATCTATGACGACATGCGCATTCCGATCGCGACCGCGGCGGATCGGGTGCGTCACATCGTCGACTGCGCCTTCGCCGGCCGCCGCATCGTGATCTTCTCCGGCGGCGCGGCGGTGTCCGACGAAGACCAGCTGCTGGACGAAGTCCGCGCCATCCATCGGGGTGGCGGCTTCGGCTCGATCATCGGCCGCAATTCGTTTCAACGCCCGAAAGCCGAGGCGTTGCGGATGCTGGCGGCGGTCATGGACATCTACGCGGCCGAGGCTGTGGCCTGATGACCCTGAAGGAAAAGCCGGACATCGCTCTGGTGATCAGCGATGTGGACGGCACGCTGGTGACGCCGGACAAGGTCCTGACACCGGCCGCCATAACCGCCGTGCGCCGGCTTTCGGACGCTGGGATCGGCTTCACCCTGATCTCCAGCCGTCCGCCGCGCGGCATGGCCGGTCTGGTGGCGCAGCTCGACGTCCGCCTCCCCTTCGGCGCGTTCAACGGCGGCAGCCTGGCCGCGCCCGACCTCAGCCTGATCGAAGCCCATCACCTAGCTCCCGAGGTCGCGCGCGCGACCATCGCCCTTCTGGCCAAGCGCGGTGTGGACGCCTGGGTGTTCGCGCGCGGCGATTGGCTGCTGCGCGACCCGGAGGGAACGAATGTGCCGCGCGAGAAGCGCACTGTTGGGTTCGATCCCACGGTAGTCGAAGATTTTGAAAACGTGATCCGCGACATCGATAAGATCGTCGGCGTGTCCAACGACATCGCGTTGCTCGCCAGCGTCGAGTCCGAGGTTAAGGCCACCATGGACGGCAAGGCGGCGATCATCCTCTCGCAGCCCTTCTACCTCGACCTCACCCATCCAAAGGCCAACAAGGGCGACGGCGTGACCGCCCTGTGCGGCCTTATCGGCGTGGACCTTTCCCGGACCGCGGTGATCGGGGACATGTTCAACGACGTGGCGATGTTCGCCCGTGGCGGCTATTCGATCGCGATGGGCCAGTCGCCCGACGCTGTCAAACAGCGGGCCGACGCGGTGACGAGGTCCAATACTGAAGACGGTTTCGCGAACGCGGTGGATCGTCTCATCCTCCCGCCGGTCTAAAGACTGGTGCGGACCTTCAGCAGCTCGGGGAAAAATGACGACTGCAGGGCGTGGGTCAGATAGCTCATGCCCGAACTGCCGCCGGTGCCCATCCTGTCGCCGATGATCCGCTCGACAGTTTTCAGATGGGCGAAGCGCCATTGCTGGAAGCGGTATTCCAGGTCCACCAGTTTCTCTGCCAGTTCGTAAAGATCCCAATGGGTCTCGGTCTGGCGGTAGACACTGGCCCAGGCGGCCTCCACCTCGCCCCGCGCCGGGCGGGCCGCGCCCCAGTCGCGGTGCAGCACATCGGCCGGCAGATCGAACCCGCGTCGCGCCAGCAGCCGCAGGGCCTCGTCGTAGAGGCTGGGGCTGTTGAGCAGGTCGACGAGTTGGGCGTGGATAGCGGGGGTTGGCTCATGAACTTTGAGCACCGCGGGGTTCTTCAAGCCCAGGATGAAGTCCAGCTGGCGGTACTGGTGGGACTGGAACCCGGAGCTTTGACCCAGCGACGGGCGGATGCGGGCGTATTCGCTGGGGGTCAGGGTCGCCAGCACATCCCAGGACTGGATCATCTGGGCCTGGATACGGCCCACCCTGGCGATCATCTTCAGCGCGCTGGGCAGGTCATCCGCCGCGATCCGGTCGCGGGCGGCGATCAGTTCGTGGATGGACAGCTTCATCCATAGTTCGGAGGCCTGGTGGATGATGATGAACAGCATCTCGTCATGCTGGTCGGAGCGAGGATGCTGCGCCCCCAGGATTTGGTCGAGACCCAGATAGTCGCCATAGCTGAGGTCAGGCCGGGTCGTGGGCGCAACTACCGGGCTTGAGTCATCCAGAGCCATTGAAATACAGGGCCGCGCTTGGTGTGATCACCATCCGGCAGCATAAGCATTTTCGGTGCGCCCCGCCCCCTGAAATTCGGAGCCTACCCGACGACCTATTTCAAATCCTGGCCGGCTTTTTTCAGGGCTTCGCCGGTGTTTTCGGCGGCGCTCTTCAGCGGGGCGTTGATGGAGTGGGCGGTCTGATCGAGTTTCTGATCGACGACCGCACCCGCGCCAGTGAACGAGCCCTTCTGGACAGCCAAGTAGATGAACACGCCCGCCACCACGACGGCCAGGAGGATGATCAAGTTGAACAAGGGCGAGCTCCGGCGCGCAAGCCGCTCGCTTTGGCGGCCGCGCCGATAGGCTTCTTTTACGTCGCCAGGGCTGGCGGCCGGCGCCGCAATCACACGTTCATGGTCCACCAGGCGCTCGCGCTCATCGACGCGGCCCTCTCTGTAGGCTTCGGTCTGGTCGACGGGGCCGACCACCACGGGTTCGGTTCGAAACGGGTTTCTCACGTTAGAGACCTCCAACTGACGTTACCCAACGAACGAAATACGCGTCCTTAGGTTCCGGCCGGAGATTTCAGTCCTCGACGACAGCGGGCTGGATGGTGACGCTTTCGCCGCAGCCGCAGGCGTCGGTCTGGTTGGGGTTCCGGAACACGAATTTCGAGGCCAGGCGGGTGATCTCGTAATCGACTTCGGTGCCGATCAGGAACAGCACCGCCTTGGGTTCGATGAGGATTTTCACGCCCTTGTCCTCGACCACCTCATCCAGGGGGCTGGCCTCGTCCGCATATTCCAGGACATATTCAGAGCCGGCGCAGCCGCCGTTCTTCACCCCGACGCGCAGGCCGGCGTAGGGCTTCTCGGCCCGGTCCATGATCTCGCGGACGCGTGTCGCGGCTGCGTCGGTCAGGGTGACGACCTTGGGGCGCGGGCGTCGGGCGCGGGCGACGACAATGGTTTCCATAGTCAGAACATGTTCAATTCAAGCTTGGCTTCGTCCGACATCAGGGAGGTGTCCCAGGGCGGTTCGAAGACCAGGTTCACCGTGCACTTGGCCACTTCCGGAATTTGCACCACGGCGTCGTGCACCCATCCCGGCATGTCTCCCGCCACCGGACAGCCGGGTGCGGTCAGGGTCATGTCGATGGCCACCTCGCGGTCATCGGACACGTCCACCTTATAGATAAGGCCGAGCTCATAGATATCCACCGGGATTTCCGGGTCGAACACGGTCTTGAGCGCGATAACCAGCTTGTCGGTGAGCGCGTCGAGTTCGACTTGCGGGATCGCGGTGACCGGCTTTGGGTCGGCCAGGGGGGAGATGTCATCCATCACGAGAAAAATGTCCGTGTCTTGGTAAGGGCCTCAACGAAAGCGTCCGCTTCGTCGAGGGTGTTGTAGAGGCCGAACGAGGTCCGGGCGCTGGAAGTGACGCCGAAGCGCCGCATCAGCGGCTCGGCGCAGTGGGTCCCGGCCCGCACGGCAACGCCGTAGCGGTCGAGAATCTGGGCGATGTCGTGAGCATGGGCGCCCTCGACATTGAAGGTGAAGATCGGCCCCTTGTCGGGCGCGGTCCCGATCTCGGTGAACCAGTTGGCCCCATTCAGGCGTTCCTTCACCCTGGCGTAAAGGGCGTGTTCGTGGGCGGCGATGGCGTCTCGGTCAAAGCCCTGCAGCCAGTCGATGGCGGCGCCCAGCCCGATCGCCTCGACGATCGGCGGGGTGCCGGCCTCGAACCGGTGCGGCGGATCGGCATAGGTAATCTCTTCCAGGCTGACAGTCCCGATCATCTCGCCGCCGCCCTGGTAGGGCGGCAGGGCGGCCAAGCGCTCGGCCTTGCCGTGCAGGATGCCGATACCGGTCGGGCCATACAGCTTGTGGCCGGAAAACGCATAAAAATCCGCGTCCAGCGCCTGAACGTCGACCGCCAGGTGAGCGATCGCCTGGCAGCCGTCGATCAGGGCCAGGGCGCCGGCGGCATGGGCCTGAGAGACGATCTCCGCCACCGGATTGACCGTGCCGGTGACGTTGGACATGTGGCCGACCGCCACCATCCGGGTGCGAGGACTCAGCAAAGCTCGGAAAGCCGCCATGTCCAGGCGCCCGTCGTCGGTGACCGGAATGAACTTCAGAACGATTCCCGCCCGCTCGCGCAGGAAGTGCCAGGGGATGATGTTGGCGTGATGCTCCATCTCCGAGATCACGATTTCGTCGCCGGCGACCAGGGACTGGCCGAAGGACGAGGCCACGAGATTGATCGCCTCCGTGGCGCCCTTGGTGAAGAC
>JAYTXV010000057.1:0-1515 GCA_043742805.1 Caulobacteraceae bacterium
GGCTGACGACGGGTCAGGCCCCCGCTGGCGAGCCGGGGGGTTGCTGATCCAGAACATCGCCGAGGATCTGACGCGCGGACCCACCGAGGAAGCCTGGAATACCGCCCAAGCGTTCTTTGAAACCGTGGGCGAGGACGAACTGATCGACCCGACCCTGGCCAGCGAGACCTTGCTTTGGCGGCTGTTTCACGAAGACGGGGTGCGCCTGTTCCCGGCCAAGGCCCTGACCGGTTTTTGCCGTTGTTCGAGGGAAAAGATCGTCGGCATGCTGCAATCGTTCCCGCCTGAAGAGCGCGCCGAAATGATCGAGCCCGACGGCCAAATCCACGTCACCTGCGAATATTGCTCGAGGGTCTACTCCATGGCGCCCGAGGCTACGGACTAGCTTCAATAGGGCGATTTTTTAGTAGGCAGTGTTAACGATAACCCGACTGTCTGACGATCCGTGCGCGCCCGTCGGCTCTTCCTGATCGTCGCCCCCGATTACATCGCCGATATGAGGCCCAAGTGCTTGACGAAGGGATCGAAGCCCCCGTCGCTGCAGAGCCGGGTCAGGCGATCCCCGATGAACCGGGGGGTTCAGGCCGGGCCGCCCTCGGTCGCCGCGGCGATCGCTACCGCAGCGTCGAACTGTCCCTCCAACCAGGGGCTCGTTCCTCGGCAGCCGGCCACCACTTCGATGGCCCAGGCCAGGTATTCGGCCCGGCGCGCCGCGGGCCATCCCTTCGGCGGGCTGACCGCCAGGGCGCGCAGATTGGAGGTCTTGTCGGCCAGCTTGATAATCTTGGCGCCGGGGCTGGCGTGGGCGGTGCGCTCGATCTGCAGGCGCTTGCACTCGGCCTTGGGCAGGGTCTCATCGTCGGTCACCTCGGCCACCAGTCCCGCGACACGTGATCCGAACCGGTCGGCGATTTCGGCCAAGCTGGTTTCGGTGTCCTCCACCGTATCATGCAGCACCGCCGCCACGATGGCGTCGATATCGGCGCCCGCCGTGGCCCGCGCCACCAGTTCGGCCACCTCGGTCAGATGGTTCATATAGGGCTCCGCCGCCTCGCCCTTGCGGCGCTGGCCTACGTGTTTGGCGGCGGCGAAGTGATAGGCCTCGGTGATGATTAGGATCGGATTCACGAGTGTGGGCTTAAGGGCGGGGCCTCGCGAACGCAACGGGCATTTCGGCGCCGCCGGTTACTTCAGGGCGAGCGGGTTCACCGGCGATCCGAAGGCATTGGTGAAGGCGATCGGCGGGGCCGAGAGCAGGAATGTGTAGCGTCCGTCCTCGGCGCAATCGGCGGCCAGGGCCTCCAGATTGAACATCTCGCCCAGCGGACAGCCCATATCCCGCAGGCACAGCATATGGAAAGCCAGCGGCATGTCCGACGTCAAACCCGCAGGCTCCATGACCTCAACAGCCAGATTGTCGGCGCAGACCGCGGCCAGGGAATGGTCATGCACCCACTCGGCGCAAAGAGGGCTCAGGCCAGGCTGCATGCCGGTGAACGCGGCCCTGTCCTTCTC
>JAYTXV010000058.1:0-3650 GCA_043742805.1 Caulobacteraceae bacterium
TTCATCGACGCCGAGCACGCGCTTGACCCCTCCTACGCCCACAAGCTGGGGGTCAATCTCGACGATCTGCTGGTCTCCCAGCCAGACACCGGCGAACAAGCGCTGGAGATCACCGACACCCTGGTGCGGTCGGGCGCGGTGGACATCATCGTCATCGACTCGGTGGCGGCCCTGACGCCACGGGCCGAAATCGAAGGCGAAATGGGCGATAGTCTGCCCGGGCTCCAGGCGCGCCTGATGAGCCAGGCCCTGCGCAAGCTGACGGCCTCGATCTCCAAGACCCATACCTTGGTGATCTTCATCAACCAGATCCGCATGAAGATCGGGGTGATGTATGGCAGCCCGGAAACCACCACGGGCGGCAATGCGCTGAAGTTCTACGCCTCTGTTCGCCTCGATATCCGCCGCACCGGTTCGGTGAAAGTGCGCGACGAGATCATCGGCAACAATGTCCGGGTCAAGGTGGTGAAGAACAAGGTCGCCCCGCCGTTCCGCGAGGTCGAGTTCGACATCATGTATGGCCAGGGCATCTCCAAGCTGGGCGAGATCATCGATCTGGGCGTCAAAGCCGGGGTGATCGACAAATCCGGCGCGTGGTTCTCCTGGAACAGCACCCGCATCGGTCAGGGGCGTGACAACGCCCGTGAATTCCTCAAGAACAACCCCGAGATTGCCGACCAGATCGAAGCGCAGGTGCGCGGCAATTCCACTAAGATCGAAGAAGAACTGCTGATCGGTTCGTCCGAACCCGGCGAGGAATAAGGCCAGGGTTCTCCCCGCCCTTTGTCGCCTAATCACAAGGTGATAGAGGGCAATTATGCCTAGTGTTAACGAACTTCGCCGCCAGTTCCTGGACTATTTCGCCCAGCGCGACCATGCCGTCATCGCCTCCTCGCCTCTGGTTCCCCAGAGCGATCCGACGCTGATGTTCGTCAACGCCGGCATGGTCCCGTTCAAGAACATCTTTACAGGCGCGGAGACAGCGCCGGCGCCGCGCGCGACGTCGTCTCAAAAGTGCGTCCGTGCGGGCGGTAAGCACAACGATCTCGACAATGTGGGCTATACCGCCCGCCACCTGACCTTCTTTGAAATGCTGGGGAATTTCTCCTTTGGCGACTACTTCAAGGAAGCGGCGATTGAATACGCCTGGACCTTCGTGACGCGTGACCTTGGGCTGGCGAAAGACCGCCTAATGGTCAGCGTCCATCCCTCCGACGAAGAGGCAGCCAATCTCTGGAAAAAGATCGCCGGCCTCGGCGACGACAGGATCGCCCGGCTCGAGGAAAACATGTGGTCGATGGGCGACACCGGCCCCTTCGGTCCCAATACGGAAATCTTCTACGATCACGGTCCGGACGTCGCCGGCGGTCCCCCCGGATCCCCCGACGAAGACGGCGACCGGTTTGTCGAGATCTGGAACCTGGTGTTCATGCAGTTCGAACAGTTCGCCGATGGCCGTAGCGCCGGCCTCCCCAAGCCCTGCATCGACACCGGCATGGGCTTGGAGCGTGCCACCTGCGTCCTGCAGGGGGTTCATAGCGTTTTCGAAACCGACCTTTTCCAAAAGCTGATCTCGGCGTCGGAATCCATCTTGGGCGTCAAGGCCAACGGTGAACGCATCGCTTCCCACCGGGTCATCGCCGATCATCTGCGCTCCACCTCATTCCTGATCGCCGATGGCGTGACCCCATCGAACGAGGGGCGCGGCTACGTTCTGCGCCGGATCATGCGCAGGGCCATGCGTCACGCCCACCTGATGGGCGCGCAGGAACCGTTGATGCACCGACTGGTTCCAACCCTGGTGGCGGAAATGGGCGACGCCTATCCGGAGCTGCGCCGCGCCCAGGCCACCATAGCCGACACCCTGCGCCAGGAGGAGGAGCGCTTTCACCGCACCTTGGGGCGCGGGATGGTCCTGCTTGAGGAAGCCGTGGCGCACCTGGGCGACGGCGACACCCTGCCCGGCGAGACCGCGTTCAAGCTCTACGACACCTACGGCTTTCCGCTCGACCTGACGCAGGACGCCGTGCGCCCGCGCGGCATCGCCGTGGACCTTGCCGGGTTTGACACCGCCATGGCGGCCCAGCGGGCGCTAGCCCGGGAAAGCTGGGCTGGCTCGGGCCAGCAGGCCCAGGGCGCGATGTGGCTGGCGCTGCGCGACCGCCTGGGCCCGACGGTGTTCGTGGGCTACGCCGAAAGCGAAATCACCGCCGAGACCCTGGCGCTGGTCAAGGGCGGGGAGCAGGTCGAAGCGGCCGGCGCGGGCGAAACCATGCAGGCCCTGTTCGACATCACACCATTCTATGCCGAGAGCGGCGGCCAGGCCGGGGATCGCGGCGAGGTCGAATGGGAAGGCGGCGCCGCGGAGGTGACCGACACCCAGAAGCTGGCGGGCGACCTACACGTTCACACGCTCAAAATCACCCGGGGAACGCTGAAGAGCGGCGATCGCGTCCGCCTGGCCCTCGACGCCGATCGGCGCGCGCGCACCCGGCTGAACCATTCCGCCGCCCACCTCGCCCACGCGGCCCTGCGCCATGTGCTGGGCGCCCACGTGTCCCAGAAGGGTCAGCTGGTCGATGCCGACCGCATGCGGTTCGACTTCAGCCATGGCGCGCCGCTTAGCCACGCCGAGATCGACTCGATCGAGACCGAGGTCAATGCGGTGATCCGCCAGAACCTGCCCGCCGACACCCGGGAAATGGCCCCCGAGGCGGCCATCGAGGCCGGCGCCATGGCGCTGTTCGGCGAGAAATACGGCGACAGCGTTCGGGTGCTCACCCTGGGCCGGGCCCTGAAGGGGGAGGGAACCTATTCGGTGGAGCTGTGCGGCGGCACCCACGTGGCCCGCACGGGGGACATCGCCCTGTTCAAGATCATCTCGGAACAGGGTATCGCCGCCGGGGTGCGGCGAATCGAGGCCCTGACCGGTGAGCCCGCGCGGCGTTGGCTGCTGGACCAGGCGGCCGTGGCCAAGGGCCTGGCCGACCAGTTCAAGGTTCCGGTGGCCGAGGTTCCGGTGCGGATCGACGCGCTTGAGGCGCATCGCCGCAAGCTGGAAAAGGACCTCGCCGACGCCAAACGCCAATTGGCCGTGGGTGGCGGCGGCGCGGCCGACCAGGGACCCGAAGACATCGCGGGCGTGGCCTTCATCGGCCGCGTGCTGCAGGGCGTCGGCGGCAAGGACCTGCGGCCGATCGCCGAGGATTTCCGCAAGCAGGCGCCCGACGGTGTGGTGGCGCTGTTCGGCGTGCAGGACGGCAAGGTCGCCGCCACGGTGGTGGTCAGCGGCGCGGCCAAGGAACGCTTCAGCGCGGTCGATCTGGCCCGGGCGGCGGTCACGGCGATGGGCGGCCAGGGGGCAGGCGGCAAGCCGGACTTCGCCCAGGGTGGCGCGCCGGACGGGGCGAAAGCCGCCGACGGCTTGGCGAGCGTGAAGGCTCTGCTGGCCGGTTAGTCGGGGTTTGCCCCTAAGCCTCGGCCTCCAGGGCTGCGGTCAGGTTCTCGGCCACCTTGTCGAGGAACCCTTCGGTGGTCAGCCATCCCTGATGGTCGCCGACCAACAGGGCCAAGTCCTTGGTCATGAAGCCGTCTTCCACCGTGGCGACGCAGACCGCCTCCAGCGTCGAGGCGAAACGGTCGAGCGGCGC
>JAYTXV010000059.1:0-1804 GCA_043742805.1 Caulobacteraceae bacterium
TCCAGCCTCCCCGGCGCCACGCGCCAGACCGTCGTGCGGATCGTCGCCACCCACGCCGACGCCGAGACTTGGGAAGCGCTCCATCGGCTCGCCCGGGCCGCCACCGACATCACCGAAAAGACCCGCCTCTACAGCAACCTCGGCCGCAGCCATGATCCCGCCCTGGCGGACAAGGCTTTGGCGCTGGCGATCAGCCAGGAGCCACCGGCCACCGATGCTCCGGAGCTGATCAGCGGTGTGGCTGCGGTCTATCCGGAGAAGGTCTTCGCCTTCGCGCTGGCCCACCGCGCGGCCGTGGAGGCGATGCTGGAATCCACCAGCCGCACGACCTTCTTCACGGGGCTGGCCAGCGGCTCGACCGATCCGGCCATGCCCGACCGCCTGACGCGCTTTTCCGCCACCATCCCCGCCAGCAGCCAGGGCGAGGTTGACCGGGCCGTGGCCACCATCCGCTACCGGCTGGCGATCATCTCAAAGCGCCTGCCGGAGGTGGACCGCTGGCTGGCGGCGCACCCCGGCTAGAGCGTTCGCCCGGTGAGTTGAATCGATTGTGATCGCTGTGGGGATTCCCGTTGTGCCGGCTGCGTGAGTCCATGGGTCTTCTGATTCGGGAGGCGGACATGGGCGCGGCGCATTCAAACGATCTTCGGGAACGGGTTGTGGCGGAGGTTGCGGCCGGCAGCTCGCGGCGAGGCGCAGCGGCCCGGTTCAAGGTGAGCCCGGCCTCGGCGATTCGGTGGGTGGAGCTTGAGGCGCAGACCGGCGGGATCGCTCCGCGGCCCCGAGGCGGCAAGAGCCGCTCGCCGCTGGAGCCGCATGCGGCCTGGCTGAAGGACCTGGTGGCGCAGGAGCCGGACCTGACCCTGGCGGAGATCGAGGTGCGGCTGCTTGAGGGACTTGACCTGAAGATCGGCGAGACCTCGATCCGGCGGTTCTTCAGGCGCCATGCGATCAGTTATAAAAAAAACGCTGCACGCCTCCGAGCAGACGCGGCCCGACGTGGCCGAAGCGCGCGAGCGCTGGAAGGCCGGCCAGGCCGGTCTTGATCCGACGAAGCTGGTCTTCGTCGATGAGACCGGGACCAACACCAAGATGGTCCGCGCCTACGGCCGCTGCGCCAAAGGCCAGCGGCTGATCGGCCGCCAGCCCTTCGGGCACTGGAAGACCACCACCTTCACCGCCGGACTACGCTACGACGGGATCACCGCGCCCTTCGTGCTCGACGGGCCGATGAACCGCGAAGCCTTCCTGGTCTACATCGACAAAATCCTCGGGCCGACACTGAAGCCAGGCGACATCGTGATCATGGACAACCTCCCAGCCCACAAGGGCGAGGCGGTCAGGCAAGCTATCGAAGCCACCGGCGCCACGCTCATGCTGCTCCCACCCTACTCGCCGGACCTCAATCCAATCGAGCTGGCCTTCTCAAAGCTCAAGGCGCTGCTGCGAAAGGCCGCCGAACGAACTGTCGGCGCGCTCTGGGACCGTATCGGACAGGTCCTCGACGCCTTC
Organism: Caulobacteraceae bacterium; assembly: GCA_043742805.1. Classification (GTDB taxonomy): domain Bacteria; phylum Pseudomonadota; class Alphaproteobacteria; order Caulobacterales; family Caulobacteraceae; genus Acaudatibacter. Next base: position 1,513 of record JAYTXV010000059.1, read on the forward strand.
ACCCCCCAGGAATGCGCCAACTACTTCCGCCACGATGGGTATGCGCCAACTTGAGCGCCGAACGCTCTAGCGTGAGCCTTCCTGCTAGGCGTGCAATCGATTTTGTCATCAAGGACGAGGATGCGACAGCGTAATCCTGTGCGTATGGCGATGGTGGGCGGCGGACCGGGTTCGTTCATCGGACCCGTGCACCGCATGGCGGCCGAACTGGACCGCGAGATGGTGCTTGTAAGCGGCGCCTTCTCCAGCGACCGCGGGCGATCGCGGGAGGCGGGTCTGGCCTGGGGACTGG
>JAYTXV010000060.1:0-2666 GCA_043742805.1 Caulobacteraceae bacterium
GTCGATGAGGTGGCCCTGCGGCGCACCAACCGCTGGACCCTGATAATCCTGTCCGGGGTTACGGTCGCGGTGATCGCCCTGGTGGCGATCCTCTTTGGCCGGGATATCTATACGACCCTGTTCCCGAAGCATGATCACGTCGCCGTGCTGAAACTTCAGGGTCAAGGCGCCGGCAAGGACGCCTCGGAGTTCGCCGACGCCCTGACCGACGAGATCGGCTACGTCCTGAACCAGGGCCAGATCCCCACCGTGACCGGCGGGCTCGCCGAAACCCTGCGGGGTTCCGACCGGGACGCGCAGGCGCGGCGCTATCAGGTCGGCGCGGTGCTGGATGGAACCGTCTCCGGAGACGCCAACGCCCTCGACATCAAGCTGCACATCGACGACCCGGTGAGCCACAAGATGATCTGGTCGCACGAGTTCCAGGGCTTCGGCGACGATCTCCAGACCCAGGTCTCGTCACGCGTTATCAACGTGCTGACCTGCTCGACCCAGGCCATGGCTCCGGGGGCCAATGTCTCGGGGTCCGATGTGGTCGCGCTGTATGTGAAATTCTGCGATCTCAATTCCGACGCCGCCAGCGACGCCAACGCCCTATTGCAACTGGAGAATACCCTGCGGGAATTGACGACCAAGGCGCCGCAGTTCTCCTACGGCCACTCCAATCTGGCTCTGTTCCTGATCAGTAAATCCCAGGTCGATCCGGCCAACGCCCACGCCTTGCTGGCCGAGGCGGCGCGGGAGGCCGATCGCACCATCGCCTTGGATCCCAAGAACGGCGACGGCTATGTCGCCCGCGCTCGTCTGGTCGCCGCCCCCGGCTGGGCGGATCGCGAAAAGAACCTGGCCCTGGCGGTGGCGCAACCCGGCGCCGGCCCGCTGGCCAACGCGTTCTACACCCTGATGCTGCAGGAGGTCGGACGTCTGAACGACGCGGCGATCTATTCACAAAAGGTAGCCTCGGAAGACACCAGCGGCGACCCCGACTATGTGATCCTGATCGCCTCCAGCCTCGCCGCCCAGGGCAAGGACGACGACGCCGACCGCGCCCTGACCAAGGCCCTGCAAATCGCCCCCAACAACCCGGTTATCCAGGGCTTTCGCTTCCACATGTATGAGTGGTTCGGCCGTTGGGACGAAGCCTTGGCTATCTTGAACGACGACGCCACCCGGCCGCCGCAGCTGGAACAGGAAGAAACCCTGGTCGCCTCCAGAGCCTTCATCGCAGCCATGCAATCGGGAGAACCTGGCCCCAAGGCCGCGGCGCGCGCCGCTGAATTCGCCTCGGTCTCGCATGACCGCAACCACCTGATGGCGGCGATCAGCCACCTCTCGGCGATGGGCCTCGGCGACGACGCCTACAGCCTGGCGGGACAGGTTTCGCCGAAGGCGCAGACCGACGACCTCTCGGTGCTGTTCCAGCCGCTGAACGGGGCCCTGCGCCGCGATCCAAGGTTTATCGCCCTGGCCGGCAAACTGGGGCTGGTCGATTATTGGACCAGTTCCGGCAAATGGCCGGATTTTTGCGCCAGCGGCGAGCTGGGATACAGCTGCAAGGCCGAAGCACAAAAGCTTGCGGCGAACTAGCGGTGACGGCGTTGGCCAGGATGGGATGCGCCGCCTTGGCCCTGAGCTGCCTGGCTATCGCGTTTACCGCCCAGGCCCAGGTGCTGGAGATCAGCCCGGACGGGTCGGTCACTCGATATGACGGTCCAACCCAATACCTGACCACCGGGGCGCGGGCCATCACGCCGCAACAGCCGCCCGCGGCGCGGCGCGGTGTGCCGTCCTCGGTTCCGACCGCTGAGATCGCGGAGACTATCCGGGCTGCGGCGGCGCGCCATCAGGTCGATGAACGCCTGGTGGAAGCGGTGGCCTGGCGCGAATCCGGCTTCAACCCCGCGGCCGTGTCACCCAAGGGCGCCCGGGGGGTAATGCAGCTGATGCCCGGCACGGCTCGGCTGCTGGGTGTCGACGCCGGCGACCCCGCCGGCAACATCGACGGTGGCGCCGACTATCTGTCACGGATGATCAAACGCTTCGACGGCGATACCGCCAAAGCCTTGGCCGCCTATAACGCTGGGCCAGAGGCGGTGGAGCGCTACCGAGGCGTGCCGCCCTATGCCGAGACCATCGCCTATGTTGACGCGATTCTGGCGCGGGTAGCTCGAACGAACGTCTCCACCAGCCTGGCTCGATCGGCCGGAACGAGTGTTGACGGCTTTTAGGCCTTGCCGCCGGGCTGGATCGAACCGCTTGCTCGCCTGAATACGATCTCGCTCACCACCCGTCGGCCATCTGTGCGCTTCAGCTGCACCACGACGTCGATCACCCGTCGGGCATAGGCCTGGATCGCCGCCCAGCCCATATCGACGCCACTGAGCAAGGCCAGCATGGTGATCTGATCGATCGCACCGTCGGGGCTGTCCGCGTGGACGGTGGTGATGGAACCGGGATGACCGGTATTGACGGCCCGCAGGAAAGCGAAGGCTTCGGCGCCCCGCAGTTCGCCAAGCAGAATGCGGTCGGGGCGCATGCGCAGCGAGGCCTGGAGAAGCTCCTCGGCTCCCACCTTCGCCTCGCCCGCCTCACCGCGCACGGCGATCAGGCCGATGGCGTTGGGATGGTCCAGTCGGATCTCTGGCGCGTCCTCGATCACCACCAGC
>JAYTXV010000061.1:0-3502 GCA_043742805.1 Caulobacteraceae bacterium
GTCCTGGCCAGCTGTACCCACCTTGGCTGTGTGCCGACCTTTGCGCAGGGCGATTACGGCGGTTGGCTGTGCCCCTGCCATGGTTCGCAATACGATACCTCGGCGCGTATTCGTAAGGGTCCCGCCCCCAAGAACCTTGTCGTGCCGGACTATGCCTTCATCGGCCCCACCAAAGTGAAGATTGGGTAGAACGCAGATGAACGACCATCCAAGCACCTATCAGCCGGGCTCCGCCATCGAGCGCTGGCTCGACACCCGTCTTCCGATCGTCCGCTTCGGCGCCGATCTGATGACCTTCCCGACGCCCCGCAACCTGAACTACTGGTACACGTTCGGAGGTATCCTGGCGTTCTGCCTCGGGGTCCAGATCGTCACCGGTATCGTTCTGGCCATGCACTATGACGCCAGCGGCGCCGGGGCCTTCCTCTCGGTCAATCGCGGCATCATGCGCGATGTCAACTATGGCTGGCTAATCCGGGGCCTGCACGCCAACGGCGCGTCGATGTTCTTCATCGCCGTCTATCTGCATATCCTTCGCGGGCTCTACTACGGCTCATACAAAGCGCCGCGCGAGGTGCTCTGGCTGCTGGGCAGCGTGATCTACGTGCTGATGATGGCCACCGCCTTCATGGGCTATGTGCTGCCCTGGGGCCAGATGAGCTTCTGGGGCGCCAAGGTGATCACCAGCCTGTTCGGCGCCTTCCCGGTGATCGGAAAGCCCCTGACAGCCCTGCTGTGGGGCGGCTTCGCGATCGACGACCCCACCCTCAACCGCTTTTTCTCACTGCACTATCTGCTGCCGTTTGTAATCGCCGCCGTGGTTGGTCTGCATATCTGGGCCCTGCATATCCCAGGCAATAACAACCCGGTCGGTATCGAGGTGAAGAGCAAGGCCGATACCCTGCCCTTCCACCCGTATTATACGGTCAAGGATCTGTTCGCGATTTCAGTGTTCATGATTCTGTTCGCGGTCTTTGTGTTTTTCATGCCGGAGGCCCTGGGCAAGGTCGACAATCAGGTAATGGCCGACCCGCTGAAGACCCCGGCGCACATCGTGCCGGAATGGTATCTGCTGCCATTCTACGCGATCCTGCGCGCCATCCCCGATAAGCTGCTGGGTGTGCTCGGCCTGGCCGGCGCGCTTGGTGTCCTGTTCGCCCTGCCCTGGCTCGACTCCTCCAAGGTCAAGTCGATGCGCTACCGCCCGACCTACCGGACATTCTTCTTCATCTGGATCGTCGCCTGCGCGGCGTTGGGCTGGTGCGGTTCCCAGGAGCCGGATGGTCAGCTGATCCACGGGTTCGCCGGGCCGGTGTTCATCGACTACGACATCAACAGCGTCACCTGGCTAAGCCGGATTTCGGCGCTGTATTATTTCGCCTACTTCCTGGTCATCACCCCACTACTGGGCCTGATTGAGACACCGCTGCCCGTGCCCGACTTCCTGTTCACGCCGGTGCTGTCGCACCCAGCCGGCGTGCCCATGGGCGCCGCGGCGGCTCCCGAAACGAAGGGCTGAGACCAATGCCGAGCAAACTCTTCGCCGCCACGATTGCCGTGGGTCTGTTGTCCGTGGCCGGGCCGGTCATGGCCGGCAGCACCCAGGCGCCACTCAAGGACGACGTACATTGGTCGTTCGAGAGCCCCTTGGGAATGTATGATCAGGCCCAGCTTCAGCGGGGCTTCAAGGTTTACAAAGAGGTCTGCTCGGCCTGTCACTCGATGAATCTGGTGGCGTTCCGCAACCTAGGTGATCCGGGCGGCCCGTTCTGGAACCCCAAATACCCCAATCCCAACGAAAACCCCGTCGTCAAGGCGATCGCCAAGGACTACCAGATCGCCGATATCGACAACGATAGTGGTGATGCGATCAAGCGGCCGGGCACCAGCGCCGACTATTTCGTCCCCCCGTTCGCCAACAGGACCGCCGCCGCCGCCGCCAATGGCGGCGCCATACCACCCGACATGTCGCTGCTGTCCGCGGCCCGCGAAGGCGGCCCGCGCTATATCTATTCGGTGGTCACGGGCGACGGCACGACTGCGCCAGCCGGCCTGACCATTCCCGCTGGAAAATATTATGACCCCTGGATGAACGGGGACGTCAGCTCTTACTATCAGGGCAATCCGCACAAGATACCGGTCGGCGGGTTCATCGCCATGCCGCCGCCGCTGATCGATGACCGTGTCGCTTTCGACGACGGCACCAAGGCCACTACCAAACAGGAAGCCGCGGACGTGGCGGCCTTCCTTCAGTGGACGTCGGACCCGAAGATGGAGGAGCGCAAGCAGCTCGGCGTCTCGGTGATGATCTTCCTGCTGATCTTGTCGGGTGTCCTTTACGCAAGCTATCGCCAGATCTGGAGCAAGATCGGCCACAACTAGACCCAGGCTCGGGATCACCGGGCTTTGAGGTCGAGCCAACCGTCTCGCATGTCGAGGCGCAGGCGCCAGGACGACCATAACGCCAAGCCGATGGAACCGGAGGATTGGCCATCGCCGCCGGTGTCGATGAACGCCGGCGGCTGTTCGAAAAGGTGTCCGCCGAGTTCCAGGGCTCGCAGGCGGATCGGCGTCGGCGGCTGATCCTGGTCCACGGCTGGCGTCCGCGACAGGCGGCCGTTAGCCACCCCGGTCGCCCATCGCCCGGTGTCGATCGCGAACAGCCCCGTCCTCACCCGAAGGCCATCCGAGATCGTCGCGCCGACCAGGGGCCGACCGTTCACCAACGTGGCGGAAAGCCGAACCCCGCCCCGAAAGCGGCGCGCTTTGCCTGTCGAAAGTCGAATCCGGCAAGGTGACGTCTCGATGTCCACGGTGAAACGGCCGAGCACGTCGGCGCCGAGCACGCCGTTGATCGAGGTGTCGAACGCCTTGGTTCGCGCGTCCAGGTCGACGACCGCCATGTCGACCGCAGCGATTCGTTTTCCGGCGATCATCAGGTCTCGCCTGACCATCGGCGCTTCAAGCCCTGCGAGTTCGGCGCGTGTATCGTGCAACTGGCTGACCGGCGAGGACAGGTCGATCAGGAAATCCCCGGCGATGTCGCCGAACGACGCTGACGCCACCAGGGCGCCATTGTCGATCCAGCAGCGCCCCTCTCCCGCCACGGCGACGGCCGGCGCCAGGGCGACGACGCAAAGCGCCGCCAGGACGGGGCGCCACGCGGTCGAGCGTCGGTCCGTGTGTGGCAATGGTCAACCTCATTGATCTTCGTCATAAGGCCCTCCTCGCGGAGGTTTGGGTGCAAATGGCGGCTTGGGTGCTGGGCGTGATCGGCGGCTCGGGAGTCTATGATATCGAAGGTCTTGAAGACCCGCGATGGACGTCGGTCGACAGCGCGTTCGGCGCGCCGTCGGACGCCATCCTGACCGGCCATATCGGCGCGGTGAAGCTGGTCTTCCTACCTCGCCATGGCCGTGGCCATCCGCTGCCCCCGTCCGACGTCAACGCCCGGGCCAATATCGACGCCCTGAAGCGGGCCGGCTGTACCGATATCCTGTCG
>JAYTXV010000062.1:0-1795 GCA_043742805.1 Caulobacteraceae bacterium
GGCGGATACCGCCAGAGCCTTGGCGCGCATCCGTCTTGCGGACGCCCAGGTCTCCGCCCTCGCGGCCGAGCAGCGTCGCCTCGAAGCCAAGGTCGCGCGGCTGGAGGCGCAGACCGCGCGCTATGAGCACATCATTGCCCAGCTACGGCGGCTGACCTTCGGCAAGCGCTCCGAGCAGATGGACAAGGATCAGCTGGAGTTGGCCCTGGAGGATCTGCAACAGGGCGCGGCCGAGATCGAGGCCCAGGAAGAGAAGGATGATCCCGAGCGGAAGGTCGAGCGCACGCGCCGTCGCCGGGAGGGCCGTCCGTCGCTGCCCCGTCACCTGCCGCGCGTGGACGTGGTCATCGAGCCGGCGTCTTGCGCCTGCCCCTCCTGCGCGGGCGCCATGCATGTGATCGGCGAGGACGTCTCGGAGCGCCTGGACGTGGTCCCCGCCCAATATCAGGTGATCGTCACCCACCGGCCCAAGTACGCCTGTCGCGCCTGTGAGGGCAAAGTCGTTCAGGCTCCGGCACCGGCCCGGCTGATCGAGGGTGGCCTTCCCACCGAGCGGCTAGTGGCCCAGGTCATGGTCGCCAAATACGCCGACCACACCCCGCTCTATCGGCAGGCCCAGGGCCTGGCCCGTCAGGGTATCGAGATCGACCGCTCCACCCTGGCCTTCTGGACCGGCTACGCCGCCGCCGAACTCGAACCGCTGTGGCGACACATGCGAGAAGTCCTCCTCGGTGGCGAGCGCCTGTTCGTCGACGAGACCCGCGCCCCGGTCCTCGATCCAGGACGCGGACGAACCAAGACCGGCTACTTCTGGGCCATCGCCCGCGATGACCGGCCGTGGAACGGGACCGATCCGCCCGCCGTGGTCTACACCTATGCCCCGGGGCGGGGTGCCGAACACGCCGTCAAACTGCTGAAGACCTTCAGCGGCGTGCTGCAGACGGACGGCTACCAAGTCTACCAGGGCTTGGCCAACACCCGGAACGATATAGTCCTGGCCCATTGCTGGGCCCATGCCCGGCGCAAGTTCTTCGATATCGCCAAGGGCGGCTCCGCGCCCATCGCTACCGAGGCCATGGCGCGGATCGGCCGGCTCTACGCCGTCGAAGCCGAAGTGCGTGGAAAGGACCCATCGGTTCGGCTAACCGCCCGCCGCGATAAAAGCGCCGCGATCATCGCCAACCTCAAGGCCTGGTTGGAATCGAGCCTGACGCGGGTGCGCGGAAGTTCATCAACAGCCGACGCCATCCGCTATGCTCTATCGCGCTGGGCCGGCCTCACCCGGTTCTTGGACGATGGGTGCATCGAACTGGACAACAACGCCGTCGAGCGGGCCATGCGGCCCATAGCCCTCAGCAGAAAGAACAGCCTGTTCGCCGGTTCCGACGACGGCGCCCATCACTGGGCAATCCTCGCCACCCTCATCGAGTGCTGCAAGCTCCACGACGTCAATCCGCAAGCCTACCTCGAAGACATTCTGAACCGACTCGTGAACGGCCACCCGCAGAGCCAGATCGATCAACTCACGCCCTGGACATGGCAACAGGCTAACGCCAGCTGAAACCAAACAGCCGAAAGGGTGGCTGCGCACCGCTTACCCTACATCTTCGGAGCCATCTGCCCCGAGCGCGCCGTCGGGGCCGCCATGATCATGCCCTACGCCAACACCGAGGCCATGAACAAACACCTCGTGGAGATCAGCGCCGAAGTCGCCCCGGGAGCCCACGCCGTCCTCGTCTGCGATGGAGCCGGCTGGCATCAGAGAGGAAAGGCGCTGGTCGTCCCCGACAACATG
>JAYTXV010000063.1:0-2661 GCA_043742805.1 Caulobacteraceae bacterium
CCCCTATCCTACCAGTCGACGATGCATACTGTTAGAGACAAGCAGAGATTGCTCGATCGGGTCAGGCGCATCCGCGGCCAGGTCGAAGCCATAGAGCGGGCGCTTGAGACAGAAGCTGGCTGTGAAAAAGTTATGCATCAGATCGCAGGCGTGCGCGGTGCGATAGCTGGGCTGATGTCCGAAGTGATCGAGGATCACATCCGAACCCACCTGGTCGACCCGGAAAAGCACCCCGGCGCCCTCAATGTCGAGGCTGCGGCAGAACTGATGGCTGTTGTTAGGACCTATCTCAAATGACTGTCGATAACACCTCTGGCGCTCCAACCACTTCGACCACCGCGAAACATAGCCATGTGTTCCTTGGGGTGGCGCACGAGGCGAGTGAACGCCGAACGTGGGCTGTGATCTGGCTGTGCGGCGCGATGATGGTCGCAGAGATCATCGGCGGGTTGATATTCGGTTCCATCGCGCTCGTCGCCGACGGGCTACACATGTCCACCCACGCTGGGGCGCTGCTGCTGGCCGCGCTGGCCTACACCTATTCGCGGAAGCACGCCGACGACCCGCGGTTCAGTTTCGGAACAGGCAAATTGGGCGATCTGGCCGGATTCACAAGTGCCATCGTGCTGGCCATGATCGCGCTGCTGATCGGCTATGAGGCTGTCGTGCGGTTGCTCCACCCGGTCGCGATCCATTTCGGCCAGGCCATCCCCATCGCGGCGTTCGGCCTATTCGTAAACATCGCCAGTGCGTGGCTGCTCAGCACTGGCGGCGGTCACCATCACGGGCATACCCACGGGCACGACCAGGCGGCTCATGAAGATGAGGCGCACCGCCTGGAAACCGCCTTGGGATCAGCTGTGCTGAGCGTCTTCGAGGATGGCGTTCCACCGCGATTTCGGCTCACATGGGACGCGGGGGAAGGTCCTTCGGCTGCGGCGGTTACCGTCGAAACGGTGCGGCCTGACGGGGCTTGTCAAACCTTTGCGTTCTTAGACCGTGGCTTCTACATGGAGAGCGTCGATGAAATTCCAGAGCCGCACGCCTTCACAGCGCACCTGCTGGTCCCAGGCGATAATCCCAAGTTGGTGACCTTCGAAGAGCACGAACACGGTCACAGCGCTCACGACCGTGACAACAACATGCGCGCCGCCGTCATTCATGTCGTCGCCGATGCGGCGGTTTCGGTGTTGGTGATCGCCGGGCTTCTGCTTGCCCGCCTATTCGGTTGGGTGTGGATGGATCCGGTTGCTGGCCTCGTCGGCGCGGGCGTTATCGCCAGTTGGTCCTACGGGCTGATCCGCGACACAGGAGCTATCCTGATGGACATGAATCCCGACCGCCGGCTCGCGGACCGGATGCGCGACGTGATCGAAGCAGGCGGCGACTTCGTCGACGACCTTCACCTTTGGCGGCTCGGACCCGGCCATCTTGGGGCTATAGTCTGCGTCTCGACTGGGACGCCGCGAGAGGCGGAATTCTACCGTGATAAACTCAGGGGCATTCGGGCCCTATCGCACCTGACCGTCGAGGTCGCACGGACGGTGTAACTAGAGGCTGGTAGCGGATCTGGGCGATAGGGTGGAAGTGTGAAGCTATCCACCCTTGGGCGGCCACGCCGACGGTGACCACGTCAAGGACAGCGGTGATCATCGTTTCACCGTCCAAGGCCCCGGCGTTCGAGACCTTGGACGATGTCCACGAGCCGACGGCGCTTCTGGATCGGGCTTGGCTACTTCGGTCGCACGGCCGTTACGTCGGCGTCCATGCCCCGCACCGTCGTCTCGAAGCCGATCGTTTCCCCGACCTTTAGGTCCCTGAGAAGGGTGGCGGGCTTGGCCTTGAACGTCATGGTCATTGCTGGCCACGACACGGCAGGGATCGGGCCGTGCTGGATCGTGAGGGTGCCAGCCTTCGAGTCGATAGCCTTGATGACGCCGGTCCCCTCGCCGTGCTTGGCAGCGGGCGCGGCGGACCTACCCTTCATGTTCGACATATCGTCGGCCGCCGCAGCGCCGACGATCAAGAGGGGGAGGGCGCCGATAACGGCGTAGGCGATAGTTCTCATGATTAACTCCTGTGGGTCTGAGAGGCTGGGGTACAGGCGCGCCGCCGGCGGCGCAGCAGCAGATAGGCCGCCGGCACGACGAGCATAGATAGCAGCGGCGCTGTGAGCATGCCGCCGATCATGGGGGCGGCGATGCGGCTCATGACCTCCGAGCCAGCGCCATGGCCGAACAAGATCGGCAGCAAGCCGGCGAGGATAACCGCGACGGTCATGGCCTTGGGCCGCACGCGCATCAACGCGCCTTCGCGGACCGCGCCTTCGACCTCATGATCCGTGGGGTCTTCGCCGCGATCAGCGAGCGCGGCCTTGAGGTAGATGAGCATCACCACCCCAAACTCGGCGGAGACGCCGGCCAGGGCGATAAATCCGACCCCGGTCGCGACCGACTGGTGGAACCCCAGCCAGTAGAGCGTCCAGATCCCGCCAGTGAGCGCAAAGGGCAGAGTGCCCATGATCAGCGCTGCCTCGTCTAACCGGCCGAAGGTGACGTAGAGCAGGAAGAAAATGATCAGCAGGGTTGCGGGCACGACCAGCTCTAGCCGCTCGACCGCCCGTTGCAGATATTCGAACTGGCCGGAATAGGCGATCGAGAC
>JAYTXV010000064.1:0-2554 GCA_043742805.1 Caulobacteraceae bacterium
ACATGCGACTGAGCGGCAGGCCCAAGAAGTTCCGCCTCATTCGCCTGAGCGCTCCGATCACCGTCAAGGGGCCGTGGACCGGGCCTAAGATCGGCGTCGATCTCGTCAAGGCCGCGCCTCAGGCCTTGCTCAGCATAGCGGTGGGGGTGCTCGCCGCCCCGCTGGCGGCGATCCTCCCCTTTGTCAGTCCAGGACTGGCCCACAACGCCGATTGCGCCGCGCTGGTCTCGGCCGCCACGGATCGCGGCGCGCCGGTGAAGCGGCGCTGACAGGTCAGGTCGCGCCCCGGCCCTGCCTCCCGGGCTGGCCTTGCCTCCGGGCTCTGGCGGGCGTAGTGACGCGCTCTCACATTTTTCAGGCCCGGAACTTTCAGGCCCAGGTTTTTCAGGAGAGTTGACGATGGGCTACCGCGTAGCCGTGGTCGGCGCCACCGGCGCTGTCGGGCGCGAGATGATGAATATCCTCGAGGAACTGGAGTTCCCCGTCGACGAGATTCACGCCATCGCCTCGCGAAAGTCCATTGGCATCGAGGTTGGCTGGAAAGCCGGGGTCGTCAAGATCAAGGACGTCGCCCAGTTCGACTTCTCCACCGTCGACGTGGTGCTGATGAGCGTCTCGGGCGCCTTGTCCAAGGAATGGGCCCCGAAGATCGCCGCCGCCGGCCCGATCGTGATCGACAACTCCTCCGCCTGGCGGATGGACCCCGACGTGCCGCTGATCGTGCCGGAGGTCAACCCGGACGCGGTCGCCCTGGCCCGGCGCAAGAACATCATTGCCAACCCCAACTGCTCCACCGCTCAGCTGGTGGTGGCGCTGAAGCCGTTGCATGACGCCGCGAAGATCAAGCGCGTGGTGGTGTCGACCTATCAGTCGGTGTCCGGCGCCGGCTCCGAGGGCATGGACGAGCTGTGGAACCAGACCAAGGGCGTATTCGTCCTCGGATCCCCGCCGCCGTCGGTGTTCCCCAAGCAGATCGCCTTCAACGTCATCCCCTACATCGGCGAGTTTCGCGACGACGGCTATACCGACGAGGAAGCCAAGATGTGGCAGGAAACACACAAGATTATCGACCCGTCGATCAAGCTGACCGTCACCTGCGTGCGGGTGCCGGTAATGGTCGGCCACTCCGAGGCGGTCAATATCGAGTTCCACGAACACCTCGACGAGGACGACGCCCGCGACCTCCTGCGCGACGCGCCGGGCGTGCTGGTGATCGATAAGCGCGATTCCACAGGCTACATCACGCCCAAGGAGGCCCAGGGCGAGTTCGCGGTCTATGTTTCGCGCATCCGCAACGACACCACCGTCGAGCATGGCCTGTCGATGTGGGTGGTGTCCGACAACCTGCGCAAGGGCGCGGCGCTCAATGCGGTGCAGATCGCCCAGTTGCTCGACCAACGCGGCCTGATCGGACGCCAGGTTCTGGCGTGACCTCAGGGGGGGTGTCGGACGGGGCGTCCGGAGTCGCCGCGAGCGGTTCCAGTCGCCCGGCCCTGATCGCTTCGATCATCAATAACCTGCTCTGGGGCGGGGCGCCGTTGTTGTTCATGGCGCTGGGCCGCGCCGGCGCCACTTCATGGGAGATCGTCGCCCACCGAGCCATGTGGTCGGCGCCCTGGGCTGCCCTGCTGGTGGTGGTGGCGGGGCAGGGCGGTCAGGTATGGCGGGTGCTGCGCGAGCCCCGAACCCTGGGCCTGCTGTTGCTGTCGGCGATCTCCATCGCCACCGGCTGGTCGCTGTATGTCTGGGCGGTCAATCACGGCCGCAACCTCGAATCCAGCCTCGGCTATTACATCAATCCGCTGATGAACATGGCCGCCGGGGCGGTGCTGTTCCGCGAACGGATCGACAAGGTCGGCATGGCCGCCATCGCCCTGGCGGTGATCGGCGTGGCGATCCAGACCGTGGCGCTGGGCCACCTACCGGTGATCTCCCTGGTCCTGGCCACCACCTTCTGGATCTACGGCCTGATCCGCCGCCAGGTGAACGTCGACGCCCAGGCCGGTCTGCTGGTCGAGTGCCTGTTCATGGCGGGTCCGGGTCTCATCGGGGTGATCTGGCTGCACAACACAGGCCAGGGCATGTTCGGCCACGCCCTTGGCTCCTCGTTGCTGATGATCCTGGTCGGCCCGGTCACGGTGATCCCGCTGGCCCTGTTCGCCTGGGCCGCGCGGCGGCTCACCTTTGCGACCATGGGCTTCCTGCAGTTCCTCAGTCCGACGGTCGGGTTCTGCATCGGGGTGTGGATCGGCGAGCCGCTGACACCGCTTCGCCTGCTGTCGTTCGTGTTCATCTGGGCTGGCGCCGGCATGTTCGCCTTCGGCGCCTGGCGGGCGTCACGGCGCAACCAGAGCCTGATGAACTTGGACGGAACAGATCCACGGTCTGAATCAGGCTCTTAACTTTAGAATCACAGCGCAGCGTAGGCGGCTTCGATCAACCGCCGCGCCCGGGCATCGGCGATCAGTTCGGCGCTCTGGCGGTTCATCACATAGGCCCCGGAAATCCCCCGCTCGGGATCGGCGAAGGCGCAGCTGCCGCCCCATCCCGAATG
>JAYTXV010000065.1:0-10216 GCA_043742805.1 Caulobacteraceae bacterium
GCCGCCGAGGATATTGGCCGTCACGCTGCCCGGCGCGATCGCCGCGAACAGCCCCTGGGTCAGGTTCGAGAGGGCGCCGATCGGTCCCCAGTTGGTCTCACCCAGAGCCCGCAGGCCGACCAGCATCAGCGGTATGGCCAGCAGGATCGACAACAACGTCAGCCAGGCCGGCAAGCCGAAGATCAGCCATTGAATGGCGCACAGCGCGATCGACAGCACCACCACGCCGCCAATGACCAGCCCGAGTGGGAACTCCTCGCCACTGACGCTGGCCTGTCGCAGGGCCGCGAAGGCGTTCAGCAACAGCCGCCACTTCAGCGCCAGGGCGGTCAGGCCACCGGCCAGCATCATCCCCAGGCCCGGCCACATCACCCAGTAGAGCACCTGGGTCCGGGTGGGATGATCCGGCAGCACGCCATAAGTGACCAGCGCCCATGGCGCGACGATCCAGCCGAGCACCCCGCCCAGCAGCATCCAGGCATTGATGCGCAGGCCGACGATGATCCCCGAGCCGACGCTGAGCAGACTATAGGAAACCCCCACGCCCATCCGCGCCACCACGAAGCCGGCGCCGGCCGCGCCCAAGGTCAAGGCGCCGGGGGTCCAGGCCTCGGGGATCAGTTCGAAGATCTTCGCGTCCTCGCGCAGCAGCATCACCAGGCCGGACGCCAGCAGCCCCAGCGCAAGCACGATCGCGGCGCGGCGCGCGTTCTGGAACGCCGGGTCGGTTTGGGCCAGTCCGCGAGGCGGGTCGAGCACGATCAGGGTTTCGCCCGCCGCCATGCCGTCCGGGAAAGGCAGCTTCTCATCGACGATGAAATGCCGGCGCATCGGCACAGCCAGGAGCACGCCCAACAGCGACGCGGTGCTCAGCCAGATGAAGGTCTGGAGCGGCGTCGGGTCGAGGTGAAAACTGACGATCTTCGAGGCCCGGAGCATCTCGAAGGAGGCAAGCACGGTGCACATGAAGGCCGTCTGCGCCGCCGAGGTGCCGGCTGTCTGGACGATGTTATTTTGCCAGCGATCATAGCTTTTGCGGGCGATGAGACTGAGGATCAGGAAGCCGAAGAAGGCCGAAACCACGGACACGTTCGGCCCGAAGCCCAGTTTCAGAACCATATAGGGATAGGATGCGCCCATGATCGCCGCGACGATGGCGCCGGCGAACAGCGCCTGAGGGGTCAGCTCCGAACCGCGCGGCCGGGGCGTGGTTGGGGTGAGCGCGGCGGCCTCGGAAACCGGATCGACAGACTTTTTCATCAGGCGCCGGGCACGTCCGCCGCCAGGACGCCGCCTTCGGCCAGGGCCTCGACCGCCTCGGGAGCCAGGCCAAGCCAGTCACCCAGCACCTCGGCGTTGTGCTCCCCCCGATGCGGCGCGCCGCCACGCACGCCGCTGCGGGCGGCGGAAAAGCGGTAGGGAGACTGTGGGATCGGCCGGACGCCACCGGCCCGGTCGTCGACCTGCGCAATCGATCCACGGTGCGCGAGGGTCGGCTGATCGCGAAGGTCGTGGCCGCGCCGAACCTCGCCCCAGGCGATATTGATCTTATCCATCGCCGCGGCGACCTCGGCCCAATTGGCCAGGCCGCGCATGAAGGCGTCCACCGCGGAGCGGCGGGCCGCGATCTTTGTCGCCAGGTCCTCCACGCCCTCGCCCGGGTCGGCGAGGCCCAGGCCCCGCGTCAGGCTTCGCCAGAGATGGCGAAAATCGGCCGAGACCAGGATCGGGCCGGCGCCCGTTTGCCAGACATCATTGGGCAGGCCCATCGTGCCCTCGGCATCCTCCAGTTCGTAGAGAATCTGATCGTCGCTCACCAGGGTGGCGTCCATCATGGCGATATCGACGTGTTGGCCCAGCCCGGTCCGCTCGCGCATGATCACCGCCGAAAGCACCCCGATCAGCCCGTGCAGCGAGGCGTTGGTGTCGGCCACCGACAACGGCAGGTCGCCGCTCGCCACCTTCCCACGCCGCATGGTCCGGTCCATCAGACCCAACTCGGCGTGGACGATCGGCGCATAGGCCGGCCGGCGGGACTCCGGTCCGTTATGGCCGAAACCGGAGATCGACAGCATGATCAGGCGCGGATTGGCCGCCTTCAGCGCCTCATAGCTCAGGCCCAGCCGCGGCATGACATCGGGCCGATAATTCTCGATCAGAATGTCGGCGTGACGGGCCAGATCGAGGACCAGCGCGGCCGCGCCAGGCGCGCGCAGATCGACGCAGATGTTGCGCTTGCCGGCGTTCTGCTGGTGGTAGTAGCCGGGAATACCGCCAATCACCTTGCCCCAAAAGCGCGTCACGTCGCCGTCGGGCGGCTCGACCTTGACCACGTCGGCGCCGAGATCGGACAGCATCCGCCCCGCGAATGGTCCCGCCAGCACGCGCGACAGATCCAGGACCTTGAGGCCCGCCAGCGGATAGCTCGCATCAATGGTCGACATCGCGGTTCATCTCCCTAGAAAGAGAGCGATTGACGGGCGCCCCGGTGTTTGACCGAATGACCGGAATAATAAGCCAAGGGAAGACACAGGGCCAATGAAGCCATCCGCAGCGGCCCCCGGCGACCGCCGGCTCGATCTTTCGACCAAGCTTTTTTATGGCTTCGGATCGGTAGCTTTCGGGGTCAAGGACAACGGCTTCAGCTATCTGCTTCTGCTGTTTTACAATCAGGTGATAGGGCTTCCGGCCACCCTCGTGGGGCTGGCCCTGATGATCGCGCTGGTGTTCGACGCGGTCGTCGATCCGATGATCGGCCAGTTCTCCGACAATCTGCGCACCCGCTGGGGGCGGCGGCATCCGCTGATGTACGCGGCCGCCCTGCCGATGGCGATCCTTTACGTGGCCCTGTGGAATCCGCCCCATTGGGATCACCAGAAGCTGTTCTACTATCTGGTGTTCATGGCCATTTCGATCCGGGCCGTGGTCTCGTTCTATGAGGTGCCCAGCTCAGCCCTCGCCGCCGAGTTCAGCACCAGCTACGATGATCGTTCCATCCTGCTCAGCTATCGCTATTTCTTCGCCTGGGTGGGCGGACTGGCGATCAATCTGCTGGCCTTCGCCGTGCTGCTGGCGCCCGACGCGACCCACAAGATCGGCCAGCTCAATCCGGTCGGCTATGGCCGTTATGGACTGGTCGCCTCGGTGGTGATCTTCGTTTCGATCCTGGTCTCCACGGCCGGCACCCACAAACAGATTCCCTATCTGAAGGCCCCGCCGCCGCAACGACACCTGACCCCCGGCCAAGTGGTCGGGGAAATGCGTGAATCCCTCAACAATCGCTCGTTCCTGTTCCTGCTGGCCGCCGGGATCACCGCGGCGCTGGCCACCGGCCTGGGCGCCTCGCTCAACAACTACTTCAACACCTTCTTCTGGGGTTTCACCGCCCGCCAGATTTCCCTGCTCACCTTGGGCGTATTTCTGTCGGCCATCCTGGCCCTCAGCGCCGCGCCGGCGCTGTCGAAGCGATTCGGCAAGCGCGCCACCTCGATAACCTTCACCATTTTGTCGGTGGTCGTGGGCTTGGGCCCGCTATTTCTGCGGCTGGCGGGACTGATGCCGCCCAATGGCTCTCAGGCGCTGCTGTGGATCATCTTCTGGACCTCGATCGTCAACACCACCTTCATCATCGTCGCCCAGACCATGGGCTCATCGATGGTCGCCGATGTGGTGGAGGCGGCGGAGCTGAAAACCGGGCGGCGGTCCGAGGGCCTGTTCTTCGCCGCCTCGGCCTTCGTCGGCAAGGCGGTGTCCGGCTTTGGTATTCTCGCGGCCGCGATGCTGATCGAGGTGATCCACCTGAAGGCCGGGTCGAACCCGGCCACCATCTCGCCGGAGGTGACCCGCAATCTCGCCCTCGTCTATGCGCCGACGATCATTGCCTTGCATGCGGTCGGCCTGACCCTGCTGCTCGGCTACAAGATCAACCGGGCGTCGCATCAGGAAACTCTGCGCCAGCTCGCGGCCGAGGCCGAGGCGGCCGTGCATACAGCTTGATCCGCGCCGCCATTCCTGGCTAAATTTTTCCAATGCGTTCTAATTTCCGGGCCACATGGATTTGGAACAACACGGGAGACAGCCATGGCCGACGGCTTCGTTCTTGAAATTCCCGAGATGGTCGGAATTCCCCTGTCGCCCAAGCGCAAGGCGCAGGCGGCCCTCGGATCCTGGCCCGTGGGCACGACGATCATCTCCGCCGACAGCCACATGCTGGAGACCGACCTTTGGGTCGACCGATTCCCCGAGCATCTGAAGGATCAGGCGCCCCGGATGGAATTCCGCGACGGGGGATATCAGCTGACCGTGGCCGGCCGGCCGATGACGCCCGCGCCGATCGCCGCCGATCTGTGCACGGCGATGGAGTGCAACCCGGGGCTGACCAATATCGAAGCGCGTCTGGCCGATCTCGACATCGAGGGCGTCGAGAAGGAGCTGATCTTTCCCCAACGCCTGTTCGGGCTGTTCATGTTCGGCGAGATGATGAATCGGTCCGAAACGTTCGGCGCCTACAACGAACACATCGCCCAGGCCTGCAAGGCCGGCGAGGGTCGGCTGTTTCCGGTCATGATCCCCAACTATTGGGATCCCGCTGGCGCGCGCGCGTCGGTGGGCCGGTGCCGCGAACTCGGCGCCCGCTGCCTGATGGTTCCGATCAAGCCCGGCAAGGATATCGACGGCGAGCTGATCCAATACAGCGACCCCAAGCTCGATCCGTTCTGGGAGGCGGTGGCGGAATCGGGCATTCCGCTGGCCTTTCATATCGGCGAAGCCATCCCCACCGCCGCGCCGGGGGCGGCGGGAACCTTCGTGCTGACGCAGATGCAGGGGTTTCGGCATATCTGGGGCCAGCTGACGTTTGGCGGTATTTTCGACCGGTTCCCCAGGCTCCGAGTGGTGTTCGTGGAGGGCGGCCTGTGCTGGGTTGCGTCGATGATCCACGACGCCGACATGATCTACAATTCCTTCCCCACGGCGATGAACCCAAAGCTGGCCCATCCGCCCAGCTGGTACTGGTTCAACCATTGCTATGCGACCTTCATGACCGATCCGGCGGGCCTGGAGCTGTTGCACCGGATCGGCGCCGACCGGGTGATGTGGTCGTCGGACTATCCCCACCAGGAAAGCACCTTCGGCTATAGCCGCAGCGCCATCCAGGCGGTGTTCGACGCCACGACGGTCGACAACGCCCAGAAAATCCTGGGCAAGACCGCGCTCGACCTGTTCGACATGCACTGAGGGAAATGCCCGCCATGGCCTTTGACCTGCCTGCTTTGAGCGAGACTTACGCCCGCGACGGGGTCGTGCTGCTGCCACGCGCTCTGAACGACAAGGCCCAGGCCGAGGCGCTGGCGGCTTGGGAGTGGAGCCTCGCCAACCCCGGACCCGGCGCCAGCCGCTTCAAGTCGCACTCCGACGCCACCTTCTATCAGGACCTCTACAACCCCCGGGTTCTTGAGGGTTACACCGAGATGCTGCGGGCCTCGCCGCTGCCGGGGGGGATCACCGATCTGTGGGGAGCACCCGACATCTGGTTCATGTACGAACAGGTGTTTCTCAAGGAGGGCGGCGAGGCGCGGCGGACGCCCTGGCATCAGGACTCGTCCTATCTGACCATCGCCGGCGGCCACCTGGCCGTCGCCTGGATCACCTTCGATGCGGCCAGCGCGGCGGACTCGCTGGAGTTCGTGCGCGGCTCGCACCGGGGCGTGCTTTACAACGGCTCGCGCTTTGAGCTCGGCGACGATACGGCGCCGTTGCACCAGAGCGCGACGATGCCCCGCCTGCCCGATATCGAGGCCGACCGTGGATCGTTCGACATCGTCTCTTTTCCGGTCGAGCCTGGAGACGTGGTGCTGTTCCACCCGGCGATGCTGCACGGCGGAGCGCCGACCCACCCGGGCATGCGGCGGCGGACATTGACCCTGCGTTTCTTCGGCGACGACGCGTTCTATGATCAGCGCCCAGGGCCTGCCGGACCTCGCGTGGAAGGTCTTCACGGAACCCTCCGTCAGGGCGATCGCTTCCGTCACCCCAGTTTTCTGAAACTGGCATAACGTCGGCTTAGGCGGCGGCCGCGGCGGCTCGGGGCGGCTCGGGGCGGCTCGGGGCGCCGGGATTTCCGCCGCCCGGTCGATATCGGCCTCGGCGTCCGGTAAATTTCTGGGCCGCGCCGCAGTTATGTCAAAGCGGCCTGCTCCGCGAGCCGATCTCCGGGGCTTTCCTGCTTCCACCGACGCCGATATGAATTTGGCCATGAGAAGCGGCCACTCAAGTCCCGCATCGTCATCCGCCAAGCTGGGAAACGACCTATGAAGACCGAAGAGATCGCCTACATCGTGGGCGGCAAACGCTACCTTGGATACCTCGCCGTCGACGAGACCAGGACCGGCAAACGGCCAGGCGTGCTGCTGGCCCCGGAAGCCCCCGGCCGGGGTGAACTGGTGATGAGTTTCGCGCGGCGGCTGGCCGAAGCCGGCTATGTCGCCTTCGCCATGGACTCCCACGGCGAGGCCGAAGTCCTGACCGATTTCAACCAGATGATGCAGCGCATCGGCCCCTTCATGGCCGATCCATCCGGCATCCGCGCCATCGCAAGCGCGGCGCTCGAAGTCCTGGCGGGCCGGCCCGAGACCGACGCCGGCCGCCTGGCCGCCATCGGCTATTGTTTCGGCGGCACGACGGTTCTGGAGCTGGCCCGCTCGGGCGCGAACCTCAAGGCGGTGGTGGGGTTCCACGCCGGGCTCGCGACGGCGCGGCCCCAGGATGCAAAGGACATCAAGGCCAAAGTGCTGGTGCAGCTGGGCGCCGACGATCCGTTGATCCCGCCCGAACAGCGCGCGGCGTTCGAACAAGAAATGCGCGCCGGCGGAGTGGATTGCCGGATCATTCTCTATGGCGGAGCCGAACATTCGTTCACCAACCCCGACGCCGGCGCCTTCGGCCGGCCTGGCATAAAATATGACGCCCTGACTGACCGTCGCAGCTGGCGCGCCATGCTGGACATCTTCGATGAAGCTTTCGCCTGAAGCTTCCACGCCTGCAACACTATCGCCGGCGGTGTTCCGCCTTGATCAGCCAGTCTTCGAGCAGCGTATTAACTGTATTCGTCGCGGGGGTGATGCTTCTCTGGCGTTCGCCGGGGAGCGGATGGTAACTACCCACCCCCTTGCGGCGGTTCGTGATCACTGATTCAAGATGGCATGGCCCGGATTGATCTTGAGCTTCTGAGCAAGGCTGAGCTGATCGAGATGGTGCTGCGCCTTCAGCAGCCGGCCAAGACCGCCCACACGTCGTCCAAGCCGCCATCGACCGATCGCAAGGCGCAGCGGGACAAGTCTCGGCCGGGCGGCGCCAAGCCTGGCCACAAGGGTCACAGCCGGGATCTGAGCGAGGATTTCGACAGCGCCGAGCACCATTATCCGGATCAATGTCCCGGCTGTGGGGTCTGTCTGTCTGCGGCCTTGATCGGCGAGGTGGTCGGCGAATACGACAAGATCGACCTGCCGGTGATCGCGCCGGTGGTAGAGCGGCCATCGCCGCATGGCGGTGACATGCCCGTCTTGCGGTCTGCGCGTGGCGGCCGATTTGCCCGACGCGGCCAAGGGCACGCCGTTCGGACTCCGGCTCCATGCGGTGGCGACCGACCTGAAGACGTTCCAGGCCCTGTCCTATGAACGGCTCGAAGCGGCGTTCGCCGACCTGTTCGGGGTGGCGATCAGTCAGGGTGGGCTGATGAACATGCTTCGCCGGGCGCAGGGCCGCTTTGAAGGTGGTCGAGAGACCGCCGTGGCGAAGCTGCGCCAGGCCAAGGATCAGCTCCTCACCTTTGCTCTCTGGCCTGGGCGCGTCGAGGCGACCAACAATGCCTGCGAGAGAGCTCTGCGACCCGCCGTGGTCCAGCGCAAAGTCACCAACGGCTATCGCGCCATGTGGGCCGCCGAGGGCGAGGCCGATATCCGAACCGTCGTCGATACCGCGCGCCTCAAACCGGGCGTTAACCGGTTCCACACCATCCTCGGCGTCGTCGCAGCCTGATTGCACGTCCCAAAAAGGGGTGGGTAACTACAGCGGCGCCGTCAGCCAAGGCATCGGTGTTGCCACAGGCTTGCAACACAGCTTCGGCTGGACCAGTGTGATCGCCGCTGGAACGGGCAATGGGGTGTTCGGCATGGTGGACGGCAGTCAACTGCTTCCCAATGGCCCTCGGTTCTCGTCCGCGTGGGATGTGAACCAAGCCGTGAGCGGCCTCGCCAGCGGTTTCGCCGACAATCTCACCGCTGCGCTGCCAGATGTAATCGGCCAAACCATCGGAAACCTCGTGGCTGGGGGGATCGAGAGCCAGCCGACGGGCGGCGGCAAGTCGCTATTTGGCGGGATCGGCGACGGGATCAGCTCCCTGGTCCACGGGGTCGAACACATCGGCTTGGAGATCCTCAACGAGGTCGAGCAAGTCGGCGGTTCCGTCCTTCATGGAGTTGAGGATATTGGCACAGGGGTCGTGAGTGGTGTTGAGGAGCTGATCAACCCGACGACTGACGCAGATGTGGGTGGCCCTCATGGCCGGTGGCCAACCATTCAGCCGAAGGACCCGCGCATCGGAACCACCTTCGGGGACGGTAGGGGCACAATTTCCTACAACGGACGCTCGTCGGACGGCCTCACCACTGATCAGCTCGTCACCCAAAAATTGGTGACCAGGACGCAGCGTATCTTATTGGAAGATACCGGAATCTAATCAGTAAACGTTTCGGCCACGATAAATAACCACGCAAAATCGCCATATATCTACTACGAAAAAAGTGACGCCGTTGATGTAAATATTGTCAATTGAGTGCACATTGCTAAGATCGGTGATGTTTACGATCTCGCAAAAGATCTAAAAAATGACGCGATGAATGATATCAATTTCCGATTATTTGAAGAGACGGGCGGAAACTTTACTCGCGCGACACCCGACAGTAAGTGGCTCCCATAAAAGCCTCTGCCGACAATGAACGGCCATGTCCACTGGTCCGTTTTCCCCGTGAATCCCGATGGAAAGTAAAATGCTCCGCCTCCGGTTCATTCAAATAGGCGTTGCGCGGGCCTGGGCTATGTCACTTGCCGTTGCCCTATACCTTGGTCCTGCAGCTTCGCTGGCCCACTCCAATAAGGCCGGCCTTCTGACCGAAGATGGGTTCGGCCCGGTACGTGTCGGGATGCCATTTCAAGCCGCGAAGGCGCTGTACCCGGCCGGCCTCTCTGTCGACAAAAGCCAGGATGTATCCGGTCAGTGCTTCTTTGGAGTTCCTAACGATCGTCCGGGCATCCACCTGATGTTCGTACGAGATGTTCTCGTTAGGATCGATGTTGACGGAGATATCGAGCGGGGAATTGGGACAGAAAAGGGCGTGGCTATCGGATATTCGAGCTCCGAAGTGGAGCGAATATATCGGCATCAATTTACGAAAATCGGCTCTGATGGTGACGGTTACACGATTTTGGTCCGCCCCAATCGATCGAAGCGCCGTGGGCTGGCCTTCTACATAGACGATCAGCGCGTAACCTGGATGTACGCGGGTGAAATTTTAGCGCTCAAGCGTCCAGAGGATTGCCTCTAATTTTGCGCTGAGTTCCGTCGTTGAGCCGCACCGGTATAGGACCAAAACCCGACAGTTGGCTCTCACTGCATCAGCGACTTAAAGCAAGGTGAGCCACCGATCGCGCGCCAGAGCCCTACGCCATGGCCCGATCCGGCGGCTGGCGGTCGATGTCAGGATAGCCTTCGTAGCGGCCGATCACTACGCGGCCTGGCCGTTGCGTGCGACCGAGACTCAGCCCTTTTTTCCAGCCTGCGCTGTGGGTGTGTTCCCCAACTCGTGAAGATCGGCCAGGCAGGCGGGTTCAAGCCCCAAGCTTGGCGGGTATTGTGGACGGTGGCGCATATCACCATCGGTTGGGTTACGCCCGTCCGACGATGCGTTCCAGGCTTGTCCGACAGCGCCGGTCCTAATGCGGCCGCAGGAGATCACCGAGCCGATCCTGAAGCGCCGGCAGCGCAAGCTCTACCTGCAAGGGAGGGCCTGGGACCAGCGCTGGCGGGTGTCGATGCGGTCGTTGGCAAGGTCGCCGGTAAGTTCGGCGTCAATGTGGTCAACGGCGCCATCGGCAGCGCCGTTAGCCAGGGCATCGGTGTCGCCACCGGCTTGCAACACAAGTTCAGCTGGACCAGTGTTGC
>JAYTXV010000066.1:0-3892 GCA_043742805.1 Caulobacteraceae bacterium
TCCCGTGGTCTTTCTCGAACACGAGATGATGTATGGCCACGAGTTCGACATCCCGCAGGTCTACGACTGGCTGGTTCCGATCGGGCAGGCCAAGATTCGCCGGGTGGGCTCTTCGGTGACCCTGGTGGCATATTCCCGCATGGTCGGCTTTGCGCTCGAGGCGGCCGCCGTGCTGGAAAAGGACGGCATTGACGCCGAGGTGGTCGATCTGCGCACCCTGCGCCCCCTCGACCACATGACCGTGGTCGAAAGTGTTAAGAAGACCAATCGCCTGGTGACCATCGAGGAGGGCTGGGGCCCGATGGGCGTCGGCGCCGAGGTCGCCGCCCGCGTGGTCGAGCACGCCTTCGATTATCTGGACGCTCCGCCACTCAGGGTGTGCCAGGAAGACGTGCCGCTGCCCTACGCGGCCAACCTTGAAGCCCTGTCGCTGCCGTCGGTCGACAAGATCGTCAAGGCGGCCAAGGCGGTTTGCTACCGATGACCGAGGCCGGGCCCTTCAACCTGAAAGCCGGCGGCTGCCATTGCGGCGCCGTGCGGTTCGAGGCCGCCTTGCCCGACGCGATCGAGGCCCAGGACTGCAACTGTTCGATCTGCGCGCGCACCGGTTTCATCCACATCATCGTTCCTGAAAGCCGGTTCGCGCTGCTGGCGGGCGCCGACAAACTGACCAGCTACACCTTCAACACCGCGACCGCGCGGCACCTGTTCTGTTCGGTTTGCGGCGTGAAGAGTTTCTATCGGCCGCGCTCGAACCCCGACGGCTGGTCCGTCAACGCCCGATGTCTCGACGACCCCGATAGTCTGTCGATCACCATCACGCCGTTCGACGGTCGCGATTGGGAGCGTCACGGCGCCGACCTCGCCCACCTCTCCGAGGACGTCCACTCTTCAAAGGTAGTCCAATCTTCAAAGGTAGTATTGTGAGCACCGACGTCCTGATGCCCGCCCTGTCTCCGACCATGGAGGAGGGCACCCTGGCGAAGTGGCTCGTCAAGGTCGGCGACGCGGTCAAATCCGGCGACGTGATCGCCGAAATCGAGACCGACAAGGCCACCATGGAGGTCGAAGCGGTCGATGAGGGCGTGGTCGAGGCGCTGTTGGTCGAAGAGGGAACCGAAGCGGTCAAGGTCAACGCGCCGATCGCCCGCCTGAGTGGCGGGGAGGGCGGGGCGGCGCCCGCGCCCCCATCACAGCCTGCGACCTCGCTCCCCCCAGAGGGAAAAGAAAAAAAGGAAGAATCACCGAAGCCTCTGTCTTTGCCTTCCGAAGGTGAAGGGCGCGAGGCTGCGGAAAAACCCGCCGGTGACCGCATCCTATCCTCACCCCTGGCCCGCCGGGTCGCCGCCCAACGCGGCCTTGACCTGGCCGCCATCGTGGGCAGCGGCCCGCACGGCCGGATCATCCTGCGCGACGTCGAAGCCGCCGTCCCCGGAGCGAAGGCGGCCCAGTCCGGTCCCGCGCCCGCATCCTCACCCCGTACCACCGCCCCTGAAGCCTCGCGCCAGGTCAAAACCCTGGAGCAGATGGGCATCCCCGACGGCTCCTACGACCTGCGGCCGATGGACGGGATGAAGAAGACCATCGCCCGGCGGATGACCGACAGCTTCCGGGACATCCCTCACTTTCCTCTGACCGTCGACATTGAGATCGACGCTCTGCTGACCGCTCGCGCCGCCATCAACGCGTTGCTGGCGGCCGAAGGCATCAAGGTCAGCGTCAACGACATGATCATCAAGGCCGCCGCCGCCGCCCTGAAACGCGTTCCCGAAGCCAACGCCAGCTATACCCCCGAGGGTATCGCCTTTCACCACCACGCCGACATCGCCGTGGCTGTGTCGGTCGAAGGCGGCCTGATCACCCCGATCGTCCGCGCCGCCGAGACCAAAGGCGTGGCCCAGATCGCTAGTGAAATGAGGGACTTGGCCGAGAGAGCTCGTACACGAAAGCTTAAGCCCGAGGAGTTCCAGGGCGGCACGTTCTCGATCTCAAACCTCGGCATGTTCGGCATCAAGGCCTTCGCCTCGATCATCAACGAGCCCCACGGCGCGATCCTGTCGGTCGGCGCCGGGGAGACGCGGCCGGTGGTCAAGAATGACCAGCTGGCCATCGCCACGGTGATGACCGTCACCCTGACCTGCGACCACCGGGCGCTGGACGGGGCCATTGGCGCGCGCTGGCTGGCCGCGTTCAAGGGTCTGATCGAAAACCCCATTACGCTGATCGTCTGACCTCCCTATCGTCCGACTGGAGAGACCGCCATGAGCGCCACCAATACCGTCTACGACTTCACGGCTGAAACCCTCGACGGGCAGCCGGCGCCGCTGGCCGACTATCGCGACAAGGTGCTGCTGATCGTCAATACGGCCAGCAAATGCGGCTTCACCCCCCAGTATGCCGGCCTGGAGGGGTTGTGGAACAAGTATCAGGATCGCGGGCTGATGGTGCTGGGCTTTCCCTGCAATCAGTTCGGCGCACAGGAGCCCGGTGACTCCGAGGAGATCGCCAATTTCTGCTCGCTGACCTATCACATCAGCTTCCCGATGATGGCTAAGATCGACGTCAACGGCCCCGGGGTTCACCCGCTTTATGCGTGGCTCAAGCACGAGAAGAAGGGCCTGTTGGGCATCGAGTCGGTGAAATGGAACTTCACGAAGTTCCTGATCGACCGCCACGGCGCCGTGATCGCGCGTCATGGCCCGGCGGTCGAACCCAGGGAACTGGAACGCGCCATCGAAGCGGCGCTGTAATGGCTGATTCGTTCGACCTTGTGGTGATCGGGGCGGGTCCGGGAGGCTATGTCGCGGCCATCCGCGCCAGCCAGCTGGGATTGAAGACGGCCATCGTCGAGCGCGAGGCATTGGGCGGCATCTGCCTGAACTGGGGCTGCATCCCCACCAAGGCCCTGCTGAAATCCGGCGAGCTCTATGAGCAGCTTGGTCACTTGGCCGACTACGGGCTGGCGGTCGAGGGCCGTTCCTACGACTTCACCAAAGTCATCGAACGCTCGCGCAAGGTCGCCAAGCAACTGTCGGCCGGCGTCGCCTTCCTGATGAAGAAGCACAAGATCGAAGTGGTCGACGGTGTGGCTCGCCTGGAGGCCGCCGATGGCGTCCCGCGGGTGGTGGTGGACGTCAAGGCCAAAGGCGCCCGGACCCTGACCGCCAAATCGGTAATCCTCGCCACCGGCGCCCGCGCCCGGGTGATCCCGTCGATCGGCTTGGCGCCCGACGGTGACCGCGTCTGGACCTATCGCGAAGCCATGGTTCCAGAGACCGCCCCGGCCTCGCTGCTGGTCGTCGGATCGGGCGCCATCGGTATAGAATTTGCCAGTTTTTACAGATCATTGGGTTCGGAAGTTACAGTGGTTGAGGCTCTGCCTCGAATCCTGCCGGTAGAGGACGAGGAAATCTCGGGCGTCGCCCACAAGGCTTTCGAGAAGCGTGGCCTGAAGTTCAGGGTGGGGGCCAAAGTGACCGCTCTGACCAAGACCAGGACCGGCGTCGCCCTGACTTTGGAGGCCGGCGGCAGGACCGAAACCCTCAACGCGGAGCGCGCCATCGTGGCGGTGGGCGTCGAGGCCAATATCGAGGGGTTGGGGCTTGAGGCGCTGGGCGTGAAGATTGATCGCGGCCACGTTGTTATCGATGCGAATTGCGCAACCAACGTGCCCGGGCTCTACGCCATTGGCGACATAGCCGGACCGCCCTGGCTGGCGCACAAGGCCAGCCACGAGGGTGTCGCCTGCGTTGAACACATCGCCGGCGTCGGCGGCCCCCATCTGGCCGCGCCGATCCCCGGCTGCACCTATTCCACGCCTCAGATCGCTTCGATCGGCCTGACCGAAGCCCAGGCCAAGGAGAAGGGACTGGAGGTCAAGGTCGGCCGCTTC
>JAYTXV010000067.1:0-10043 GCA_043742805.1 Caulobacteraceae bacterium
GGCACGGCCGATCAGGACGCTTTCGAACGCAAGATTCTGACCATTCGCAAGCAGACCCAGAACCCGCTGGAGGACCTGGCCAGGAAGTTCGGCATGCCCAGCCTGATCGACTTCTACATGCCGTCGTTTTCAAGCCGCACGGTGGTCTACAAGGGCTTATTGCTGGCGCCGCAGGTGGGGCCGTTCTATCGCGACCTGACCGACCCCCTGACGGAATCCGCGCTGGCCATGGTCCATCAGCGGTTCGCGACCAACACCTTCCCGTCCTGGCGGCTGGCGCACCCCTATCGCTACATTGCCCACAACGGCGAGATCAACACCAAGCGCGGCAACGTCAACTGGATGAACGCCCGCCGCCGCACGTTGGAATCCGAGCTGCTCGGTCCTGACTTGGACAAGATGTGGCCGATCATCCCTCACGGCCAGTCCGACACAGCCTGCCTGGACAACGCCTTGGAGTTGCTGGTCGCGGGCGGCTATCCCCTGGCTCACGCGGTGATGATGCTGATCCCGGAGGCCTGGTCCGGCAATCCGCTTATGAGCCCGGCCCGCAAGGCCTTTTACGAATACCACGCCGCCTTGATGGAGCCCTGGGACGGCCCGGCCGCCATAGCCTTTACCGACGGCCGCCAGATCGGCGCCACCCTCGATCGTAACGGCCTGCGGCCCGCGCGGATCGTGATCACCGACCAGGACCATGTGATCCTGGCTTCAGAGGTCGGGGTTCTGACCATCCCCGAGGAGCGCATCGTCCGCAAATGGCGCCTGCAGCCGGGCAAGATGCTGCTGATCGACATGGAGCAGGGCCGCATCGTCGAGGATGAGGAGATCAAGCAGACCCTCGCCGACGCCCAGCCCTATGCCGAATGGCTGGCGCGCACCCAGTTCAAGCTGGAGGAACTGGCCGACCCGCCGGCCCGGGAGCCAGCCCCGGCGCATGACGCCGCCGACCTGCTCGATCGCCAGCAGGCCTTCGGTTACACCCAGGAAGATATCAACTTCTTCCTCGGTCCGATGGGGCGCACGGGTGAAGATCCGATCGGCTCCATGGGATCCGATACGCCCATCGCCGTTCTCTCCAAGCGGCCGAAGCTGCTCTACGACTATTTCAAGCAGAACTTCGCTCAGGTGACCAACCCGCCGATCGACCCGATCCGCGAGGAACTGGTGATGAGCCTGGTGTCGATGATCGGACCTCGGCCAAACCTGCTGGGTCGTCAGGCAGGCAACCACAAACGGCTTGAGGTCGCCCAGCCGGTGCTGACCAACAGCGATCTGGAGAAGATTCGCTCGATCGCCGACCTGCTCGACGGCGCCTTCCGCACCACGACTCTCGACGCCACCTGGAAGGCGACCGAGGGGGCGGGCGGCTTGGCGCGGGCGCTCGACGCCCTCTGCGCGGCGGCCACCGACGCAGTGCTGGCGGACGCCAACATTCTGATCCTGTCAGACCGGCAGGCGGGCGCCGATCGCATTCCGATACCCGCCGCCCTGGCCACGGCCGCGGTGCATCACAAGTTGATCCGCCAGGGCCTGCGCATGCAGACGGGCCTGGTGATCGAGACCGGCGAGGCGCGGGAGGTGCATCATTTCTGCGTGCTGGCCGGCTATGGCGCCGAGGCGGTCAATCCTTACTTGGCCTTCGAGACCCTGGAGGCGCTCCGCATCGCCAAGGCCGTCGCGCTCTCCTCGGAGGCTGTCGCCAAGAACTACGTCAAGGCGGTGGGCAAGGGCATTTTGAAGGTGATGTCCAAGATGGGCATCTCCACCTATCAGTCCTATTGCGGGGCGCAGATCTTCGACGCGGTGGGCCTTTCCACTGACTTCGTCGAGCGGTTCTTCACCGGCACAGCCAGTGTGATCGAGGGCGTGGGTCTTGAGCAGATCGCCCGTGAATCGGTTCGCCGGCACGGCGATGCCTATGGCGACGCGCCGATCTATCGCGACATGCTGGACGTCGGCGGCGCCTACGCGTTCCGCCTGCGCGGCGAGGATCATGCCTGGACACCCCAGTCGGTCTCCAGCCTTCAGCACGCGGTGCGTGGCAATATCCCGGCCGAGTACGACGCCTTCGCCGCCGCCATCAACCAGCAGAACGAGCGGTTGCTGACCCTGCGGGGCCTGATGAGGTTCCGGATGGCCGACCAGCCGATCTCCCTGGAAGAGGTCGAGCCGGCGTCGGAGATCGTCAAGCGTTTTTCCACCGGGGCCATGAGCTTCGGCTCGATCAGCCGCGAGGCCCATACCACCCTGGCCATCGCCATGAACCGCATCGGCGGGCGCTCCAACACCGGCGAGGGCGGCGAGGAATCAGACCGCTACGTGCGTCTCGCCAACGGCGATTCCATGCGATCGGCCATCAAGCAGGTGGCTTCGGGCCGGTTCGGCGTGACGGCGGAGTATCTGGTCAACGCCGACGACATCCAGATCAAGATGGCCCAGGGTGCGAAGCCCGGCGAGGGCGGTCAGCTGCCCGGTCACAAGGTCGACAAGGCGATCGCCGCGGTGCGTCACTCCACCCCGGGCGTCGGCCTGATCTCGCCGCCGCCGCACCACGACATCTATTCGATCGAGGATCTGAAACAGCTGATCCACGACCTGAAAAACGTCAATCCGGCCGCGCGGATTTCGGTGAAGCTGGTTTCCGAGGTTGGGGTCGGCACGGTGGCGGCCGGCGTCGCCAAGTGCCGCGCCGACCATCTGACCATCAGCGGCTTCGAGGGCGGCACGGGCGCCAGCCCGCTGACCAGCCTGACCCACGCCGGCTCGCCCTGGGAAATCGGCCTTGCCGAGACCCAGCAGACCCTGCTGCTCAATGGCCTGCGATCCCGGATCGTCGTTCAGGTGGACGGTGGTATTCGCACTGGCCGTGACGTCGCGATCGGCGCTCTGCTGGGCGCCGACGAGTTCGGTTTCGCCACCGCGCCGCTGATCGCGGTCGGCTGTATCATGATGCGCAAGTGCCACCTGAACACTTGCCCCGTCGGTGTCGCAACCCAGGATCCGGTGCTGCGGGCGCGGTTCACCGGCCAGCCCGAGCATGTGATCAATTACTTCTTCTTCGTGGCCGAGGAATTGCGGGCGATCATGGCCCAGCTTGGCTATCGGACGGTTCAGGAGATGATCGGCCAAGTCGGGCGTCTGGACATGCGGGATGCCGTCGAACACTGGAAGGCCGAGGATGTGGATCTGAGCCGCATCCTCTATGTGGTCCCGGGCGGCGAGGGCGACGCCCTTCGGCATAGCGAAAACCAGGACCACGGCCTGGAGACCGCGCTTGATCACCAGCTGATCGCCCAGGCCACCTCGGCCCTTGAACGCGGTGAGCCGGTCCAGATCGAAGCGCCGATCCGCAACCTGAACCGCACCGTCGGGGCCATGCTTTCGGGCGACATCGCTCGGCGCTGGGGTCACGCGGGCTTGCCGGACGGCGCCATCACCGCGCGCCTGACTGGCACGGCCGGCCAGAGCTTTGGGGCGTTCCTCGCCCGGGGCGTGACGCTCGAGTTGGTGGGTGACGCCAACGATTACGTCGGCAAGGGCCTTTCCGGCGGCCGGATCATCGTACGCCAGCCACCCGAGGCGACGCGCGATCCGACCGAAAACATCATCGTCGGCAATACGGTGCTCTATGGCGCCGTCGCCGGTGAGGCCTATTTCCAAGGTGTGGCGGGTGAACGCTTCGCAGTCCGCAACTCCGGCGCGGTCGCGGTGGTCGAGGGCCTGGGCGACCATGGCTGCGAATATATGACCGGCGGGGTCGTGGTGGTCCTGGGTGAAACCGGCCGCAACTTCGCCGCCGGCATGTCGGGTGGCATCGCCTACGTCCACGATCCGCAAAAACGCTTCGGCGCCTTGTGCAACCGCGCCATGGTGGCCCTGTCCTCGGTTCTGGAAGAGCCGCTGTCCGAGCCTGACGGCGACGCCCCGCGCGCGCGTTCGGCCAATGTCGCCGACAGCGGCATGGGCGATCCTTTGCGCTTCGACGCCGCGCGTCTGCGCATTCTTATTGAGCGCCATCATCGCCATACTGGCAGCGCCCGGGCAGCCGCCATGCTGAACAACTGGGAGAGCGCCCTGGCTGATTTCGTCAAGGTGACCCCGAACGACTACCATCGGGCTCTGACCGATCTCGCCGCTGAACGCGCCACCATGCGCGCCGTGGCCGCGGAGTAGCGACCATGGGCAAGACCACCGGATTCCTTGAGATCGCGCGCCGCGACCGGACCGTTGAGCCGCCGACCGCGCGCCTGAAGACCTGGCGTGAATTCACACGCCCCTTGCCGCCGACGGAGGTTTCCAAACAGGCCGCCCGATGCATGAATTGTGGCATCCCCTACTGCCATAACGGCTGTCCGGTGAACAACCTGATCCCGGACTGGAACGATCTGGTCTACCAGGACCAGTGGAAGACGGCGCTTTACACGCTGCATTCCACCAACAACTTTCCGGAGTTTACCGGCCGGATCTGCCCCGCGCCCTGCGAGGCGGCCTGCACCCTCAATATCGACGACAATTCGGTGACCATCAAAGCCATCGAATGCCAGATCGTCGATCGCGGTTGGAACGAGGGGTGGATCGTCCCTGAACCGCCCGCCGTCCGGACCGGCAAGAGCGTGGCCGTGGTCGGGTCCGGTCCGGCGGGCCTGGCCTGCGCCCAGCAACTGGCCAGGGCCGGCCACGCGGTGACGGTGTTCGAAAAAAGCGACCGGATCGGCGGCTTGCTTCGCTACGGTATCCCCGACTTCAAGATGGAGAAGAGCCTGATCGACCGGCGCATCGCCCAGATGGAGGCCGAAGGGGTGGTGTTC
This sequence comes from Caulobacteraceae bacterium, assembly GCA_043742805.1. Taxonomy (GTDB): domain Bacteria; phylum Pseudomonadota; class Alphaproteobacteria; order Caulobacterales; family Caulobacteraceae; genus Acaudatibacter. Next base: position 4,812 of record JAYTXV010000067.1, read on the forward strand.
CGTCCCAAAATGCAGGTTGGGGGCGTTGATGCCGGCGGCATGGTGTCGGTGGACCAACTACGCGCCGCTCACGATGTGGTGGTGCTGGCCGGCGGCGCCGAATGGCCCCGCGATCTGGACCTGCCGCCGCACAATTTCTCCGGCATCCATTTCGCGATGGAATTCCTCACCCAGCAAAACAAGCGGGTGGCGGGCGATAGTGAGGACCTGGCCGCGCCGGTGGGGGCCATCAGCGCCGAGGGCAAGCACGTCGTGGTGATCGGCGGCGGGGACACAGGTTCCGACTGCATCGGCACCTCCAATCGCCAGGGCGCGGCTTCCGTGACCCAACTGGAAATCATGCCCGAGCCTCCCGCGCGGGAGAACAAATCTCTGACCTGGCCGGACTGGCCGCTGAAGCTGCGCACCTCGTCCTCCCAGGAGGAGGGCTGCGAGCGCGACTTCGCCGTCGCCACCAAACGGGCCCTGGGTTCCGACGGCCGTCTTGAGGGGCTGGAATGCGTGCGGTTGGAATGGACGCCGAGTGCGGATGGCCGGATGCGGATGACCGAGGTGGCGGGTAGCGAGTTTATCCTGAAGGCCGACTTGGTTCTTCTGGCTATGGGTTTTCTGGGACCGCATCGCGACGGCCTGCTGGAACAGGCGGCGGTTGACCTCGACCCGCGCGGCAATGTCGCGGCCAAGGTCACCGACTACAAAACCTCCGTCGACACGGTCCACGCCTGCGGCGACATGCGCCGCGGCCAGTCCCTGGTGGTCTGGGCCATCCGTGAAGGCCGCCAATGCGCCCGCGCGGTCGACGAAGCCCTGATGGGCGTGAGCGACCTGCCGCGGTAAACCCGTCGAGCGGCTCATCCCCGCGAAAGCGGCAGGGGCCGGCGTTTCCAAGGCCCGGCCCAACCGCTATCGTCGAGGCATGTCCATCGAACCCTCGGCCGGCGCGATCCTTAAGGGTGAGGCGATCACTGACTTCGAGTGGGCAGACGCCGATCTTACCGAGGCGGTGTTCGTCGATTGCCTGATCGATGGCGCCCAGATGAGCGGCGTGGTTCTTGAGGGCGCGCGGTTCCAGCGGTGCCGGATCGTGCGTTGCCGGTTGGCGCGGGCCGATCTGCGGGAAACGGTGTTCGAGGACTGCGTGTTCACCGGAGCGGCCGACCATATCGGTCTGGCGGTGGCCTTCAGCCGGTTGGATATGGCCCGGTTTGTCCGGTGTGACCTCAGTTTCGCGACCTTCGACGGCTCGGAATTATATGGCGTGACGATGGAGGACTGCAATCTGCGCGGCGCGCGGTTCCGGCGCGCGGATTTCACCCGAAGTCTGGGCCGCCGTCGATCGGTTGCTCTCGCCACCTTCCACCAGTGTAATTTCCATCTTGCCGATCTGGCCGAGGCGTCCCTGCCTGGTTGCGACCTGGCCGGCTCGCGTTTTCGCGAGGCGGATCTGTCGGGCGCTGATTTCGAAGGCGCCGACTTGCGTGACTGCGATCTCTTCGGCGCCATCACCGCCGACGCGAAGCTGGCCGGCGCCGACCTGCGCGGCGCCGAGGTCAGCGGCCTGGACCTGCTGGCGCTAACCAGCCGGTCGGGCATGAAGGTGACGCTCGATCAGCAATATGCGTTGCTGACCGCCATGGAGATCGATGTGACGGTGGATTAGGGTGGACGCATGGAGCGGCGCGCGAGGTATCTCGTGGGGGTAGAAATGCCGACTCGATCAGCGCTGGGCAAAGTCCGTTCCCACGCTCTGTCAACCAATACAATACCGATACGGACAAGGCCAGGGACAGCGCGCCGGCAAGCGCCGGCCTACCAGCCAGAAGACCGACGGCGGACACTCGGTGTCGCTGGACAAGGTCATCGCCACCATGAAACGCATCGGCGCGGACATGAACGCGATCTACAAGGAGACATCGCTGGGCGGCCTGGCGGTGAAGGTCGTGAAATGTCGAGGGTAAGGCAGGTGTCAATATGAGCGGGCAGGTTTTCAAATCGTTTTTGGTCACGACGCTTTTAAGCCTGATCGCGACGCCGCCCGTCCAAGCCGGTGAACCGCCTCCGATCGCCTATGTCATCCTGGGCGAGAACGGCCTGGCCACTGCCCGCCTCATCACCGCCGACCCCGCTTGCCCATCCATCCTGATCGATGGCCGCGCCGCGCCGATGGCCGTCCGCGCCCCGGCCGAAACCCTGCCCCAGCGACCGACACAGTCGAGCCCGGCGCTCTCCAAATCCTCCGCCTTTCCGGTCACGATATGCGAGGCTTCTATCCAACCGCGAACGAAACATGCGTCGGTGCTCGGCCGCCCGCTGCCCCTCGCCCGCCGCCGCATCGACCGTATCGTGGTGATTGGAGACACCGGCTGTCGCCTGAAGGCGGCGGACAACGCCTATCAGGCCTGCCGGGACCCGGCGGCCTTCGCCTTCGCCAAGATTGCGGCCCAGGCCGCGGCCTGGAAGCCGGACCTGGTGATCCACGTGGGCGACTATCACTATCGCGAGAGTGTGTGCCCCGCCGATAAACAGGCGCTCTGTGGCGGCTCGCCGTGGGGCTACGGCTGGGACGCCTGGAACGCCGATTTCTTTGGGCCGGGCGCTCCGTTGCTGACCGTCGCGCCGCTGGTGCTGGCGCGTGGCAATCACGAAAATTGCAACCGCGCCGGCCAGGGATGGTTCCGGCTGCTGGACGCGCGGCCCCTGACGCCGGGCCACGACTGCAACGACCCGGCCAGGGATTTCGACGGCGACTACAGCGCGCCGTACGCCGTCCCCCTGGGCGGCGGCGATCAGATCGTGGTGATGGATCTGGCCGTCGCCGGTGGCCAGGCCCTGGCGGCCGATGATCCGCGCGCGGCGCAGTACCGATCTGCCTATGAGGATCTGGCGCGCCTGGCGAAACAGGCCCGGTCGACTATCATGGTTACCCACAAGCCGGTTCTGGGCTTCGGCGCCCTGCCGGCCAACGGCAACGTCATCCTGACCCCGGGCAATCAGGCCATCCAGTCCGTCTTCGGCGCCGAGACCCCGCGGATGTTCCCGCCGGGCGTGGATCTGCTACTGGCCGGCCATATCCACGTCTGGGAACAGGTCAGCTTCGCCAGCGACCACCCGAGCCAATTCATCACCGGTTTTTCCGGCACCCAGGAAGACACCGTGCCGATGCCGGCGGTCGTTCCCCCTGGTGTCGAGCCCGCGCCCGGCGCCGTCGTCGATCATTTCAGTTCCTGGATCGACGGCTTCGGCTTCATGACCCTGGAACGCGCCGGGCCGAGGCGCTGGACCGCCAAGGTTTGGAACCTCGCCGGCCAGGTGGTCAATACCTGTCGGATCGATGGCCGCCACTCATCTTGCGACCGCGCTCAGGTTCACTGAGAGCGGATTTTGCTTTGATATCCCGTCGGCCGAATCTCACCGTTTCGACCATCAGCGCGGGAGGGCGTGATGACCTATGCGGGCGGCAGGCTGATCCTGGACGCGGATAGCCATCCGATGGAACTCCCTGACTTCCTGTCGCCGGACGCTTACCGCGCCAGCCCGGCCGTGCCGCCCAGCGCTTCATCTCCACCCTGATCCGCGACATGCTTGCGCAGATGACCGATGCCGCCCACGACATCGCTTTGGGCGACTATTCCAGCTGTTCGCCCTGATGGCGGCGCTGCGGCGCTGAGGGCGCCGAAAGATCAGCCCTTCAACGCCTGACCGCCTTTGCCCAGAAACAGAAGTCCCACGAACCCCACCGCCAGCAGGATGGCGATCATCGCGAAACCGCCCTGCTGGGTATGGAACATCCGGGTGCCCAGATTGACCATAAACGGGGCCAGCCACACCGTCGCGGTGCCCGACACCGCATAGGCGCCGAAGAAGGCTCCGGTCTGGTCGGGCGGAGTCAGGCGGGTCAGCAGGGTGCGGCTGGAGGCATAGTGGGCGGTGATGAACACCGCGTTGGAAAAGCCGATCAGGATGAATATCAGGTCCGGCAGGGTACGGAAGAACGGGCCGTTCCATAGCGGCGCATGCGCCGCGACGTCATAATGCCAGAAATACAGGATCCGATCGGGGGCCATGCCCAGCAGGCAGATGATCCCGGCCAGCGACATCAATATCTCCAGCTGCACCGATCGGCGAGGCCCCAGCGTCGCGTCGAACCAGCGCGCCAGGAAGCCGCCGATCACCGCCAGCACGGTCAGGATGATGCCGATCATCAGCATCTCCAGCGCGTGCCAGTGCATGACACCGGTGGCGTAGATGCCGAAAAACGTCAGCACTGCGGTCATGCCGTCGACATAGAAGCTGCGCGCCACCAGGAAGATGAAGGCGTCGCGGTGGTCCTTGACGGTCATGATCATCCGCCACATCGATCTGGCGCCATTGGCGAAGGCCCGGGGTATCGAAACGCCCGTGCTCTTCACGTCAGGGGTGTAGAGCAGGATCGGGATCGTCCCCAGCACCAGCAGGATCGCCGTCATCGGCCCGACGATCCGTTCCGGCTCATGGGCCAGGGAATTGAGCCCGAACAGCGGGGTCTTCGGTACGAAGCCCCAGTCAACCTTGCCCGGCAGCACGAAGGCCCAGGCCGAAAAGCCCAGCAGCACCAGGGCGAAGGCGTTGCCCAACGCCAGGGCTAGGCTTGAAGCCTTGTGCGCCCCGCCGATCCCGGCCGCGTTGATCAGCAGCGAGTTGTGCAGCACCTCGGTGTAGGCGAACAGGATGCCGATGATCATGGTCATGAACATCACGGTGACGACCGGCAACACTGAGCCATCGGGCTTGGCCCACCACAGCGCGAACATCAGCGGCGCCATGATCCCCACGCACAGCATAAGCCAGCCCTTGCGCCGGCCCAACTGGTCGATCGAGGCGCCCAGGAACGGCGCGGTCGCCATGGTCAGCCAGCCCGAATATTGGCTCCATTGCGAGATCACCTCCTGGCCCTTGGTCGGGTCGCCGTGCGGATAGCCGACCATCACCGAGGCCACATAGGGCATGAAGATGTAGATGATGATCAGGATCACATAGGGATCGCGAGCCCCCTCGAACCACGCCCAACTGAGAGCGCCAAGGGACAGCTTCGCTCCCGGCAGGTCCTGTTCGGGCCGTACGGCCACGAGGTCGGCTTCCGGAAGCAAATGCGCCAAATCAATCTCCCTATGGTGCTCGCCCCTCCCGCTAGGCGAGGGGTCGGGCGCGCCGCGCTGTCGTCCGCGCGTTGATAGCAACCTAGGGGGTCGGCGA
>JAYTXV010000068.1:0-15497 GCA_043742805.1 Caulobacteraceae bacterium
TATGAGGTCTGTGTCTCCTACAACGTCGGCCAGGCCGTGAAGCAACTGGGTTCGCCGATGGTCTCTGAGATCAGCCGCCAACCGACGGCCACACAGACCGCCAGTGCCGGCCACTGAGAGCCGAACGACAACCTATCCCTCGGGCCGCTGGAGATTGCTCCCCGGCGGCCCAAAGGCGTGTGTCTATCGATGGGTTACGGCAGCGAACACCATGATCGCATCGCCGCTCATCTCGGGGATCGGCGCCCACTGCACTGCCTGTCCGAGGAAACCCGCCGCCCGGTAGCCCAATACGCCATCTCCATGGAATTGATGGCCGGTGAAATCCTCTGCCAGGCCGGAGATTGAGGCGACGCGGTCTATGTCGCCTATGGCAATGCCTCAAGAGCCGAGGCGTGAGTGGTGGTGAACCTCTGGGCCGAAGCCTTGGACCTGAATCCAAGTGCTGCTGCTCCCGTTTTGGAAGACCGGGTCGAAACGCCGGTGTCTGGTCAGAGACGCCGGCTCTTCTTACCTCGGTTCGGAAACGTGTCAGTAATGGGTCGGAAACCTAAATCGGTCTTGGGTGTCTTCCGAAGCGCCGGATCGCAAGGCGGCTGGAGGTGACCTCCAGCCGCCTCTGCTTCCGCTAGTCGATCACCATGTCAGCCGACTTCCGCGCCGCAATCACATAGATCAAGACGCCAAACATCGCCTTCGCGATAATATCGGCGACCGTATAACCAACCTGCACGGCAGTAGTCGCGGCGCCGCCCGTCACGCCGATCATCGGGAAGATGAACACGAGCGGGTAGAAGCTCCACGACAGGACCGTAAGCCACCGCGCGCCGCTAACCAGGCCCCGCACAGAGACGGGCTGGTCTTGGATCGACTTCTTCAATCCTACGAACAATTCGTAAAGGATGATCAGGAAGGGGATCATGGCCAGACCCCACCACACCCAACGCACGTGATCGGAGGTTGAAATCTCTCCTGGATATCCGAGCGCCACCATAACGGCGGCCAGCACCCCAAGTCGAAGGCTCTTCCAAAACGTTTGAGCGGAAGTCAAACCCATGACTAAGATCAGTTCAATCAGCAGCAGTGGTACGGTCAGCAGCCAGTCAACATACCGATAGGCGTGGTTAAATTGCTCACCCGTGGCAGTAACCTCGCCTCCACTGACGGTGTAGGCGGCGGCCCAACTATTGAAGATTCTGAAATAATGATAGCAGGCGATGAGCGTCACTATTCCAGAGATGGTCAAGGCCGTCCGATAAACTCGGGCGACTTGCGAACGAGAAAGAAAAAGGAAAATCGTCGCTGCGCCCATCACAGCGATTGCGAACGAGAATGCGTTGTATACGAGGGCAAACTGCCCTGCGGTTAGAGCTTCCATTGAGGTGCCTCAAAACTTCATGGATTTCCGTCCTTCGGCTTTTTCGAAAGATTGTCAAGCTGGACCTTATACAAAACCGCCAAAGACGCGTGGTCACTCGCCTGGCGATTAGCGGGCCGAAAGAAATCGACAGTCACGTTTTAGGGCCGGCGGCGACCTAAATCGGCGGAAGCACACCGTCTGGTTTTTTTGACCCTTACTGTCAGGCTTCTCCTGGCGCTTCTCAGGTTTGGGCTGTCTGCGCCTAACCGGAAACAAGTTGACGTTGGACTGACAGCGCCACCAGCCACCCGTCAAACTGTTCTCTGTCGGCTAGCCGACACGGCAGGGCCCCGACTTCCCGCCGGTTTTCGCTCTCATAGCCTTAACGCCCCCCCCCGGCTGGCGGCGCCGACGATCGCAATCCGCATGTGTCAGACTGAAGGCTGCGAGAGCGTAGTGAGATCATATCTGTATCTGACAGTTCTATTCATGCTCCCCGTCGCTCCTCCGCCCCGATGCAAACGCAAACACCGCAGGTTTCTTTTCCGCTATGGTGTATGTCGTAACTGTTATTGCTGCCGCTGCGATTAACACCAAGTGTCCAACCACACTAATTGCCAAGAATGTATAGCTGCCAATAGCTATGGAAAAAGATACCGCCCACATCCACCCCAATATTTGCAGTATCATGTGTCGGGTGGCCACATCTGGAATGTGACGCAGCGGGCTGACTCTATGATCGAATACATAATTCCAGCTTTGAACGATGAATTTTCTCACGGTTGCTTTCCTTGTAAGTTTTATGGTTTTGATTTTGGAATTTTAGCAGACTGCGGAGTGGGTGCGGGGGCGTCACATGGGAGCGCTCTTTTCCTCGTCGCGGTCCCGCCAGGCGCTCACGGCGGGGCCGATGGCGGCTAGCGATCGCAGCACGGAGACGCCCGACTTGGGACGCAGGCCCGCGCAGGCGCCGCCCGCCCAGATCTCAACGGTCTGGGGCGCCAGGGCGCGCAGTTCCGCGAGCCCTGCTGTCGCCTGGAGCGCTGGGAACATCGACGAAAACGAGAGCACCACAATATCGGCCTCGTGCGCCTTGGCGGCGGCAGCGATTTCGGGAATCGGCGTCTGCACGCCCAGCGAAATTCCGAGGCAGCTTTCGAGAGTGAACATCGCCTCGACCATCAGCAGGCCCAGGGCATGCGGTTCCTGCGGAAAGGTGCTGAACAGCACGCATGGGCGACGGCGCGGCAGGCCTGCGCCCTGGGCGACGTTTATGGCGCTGCGCAGGACGGTCGTGAACTGCTCAGTGAACAGATGTTCCTGGTGAATCTCAAGTGCGCCCCGCGCCCATGCTGCGCCGACGGCTTCGGCCAGCCCCGGCCCGATTTCGGCGGCGAACGCGCCCAGGCCGGCGCGAGTGACGATGGCGTTCAAAATCTCGCGCAACCCGGCCGCATCGTAGCCTCGCAGGAGCTTAAGAACCTGCTGCGCCTCGGACCCGATGGCATGGGGGGCCGAGCCGCCGTCCCGCCGTAAGAGCACTGAAAGCTCCTCGTCCGAGCGGCCGACGACTTTTCCCGGACGATGGCCGGCGTCCACCAGGCGGCGGAGCAGTCGTAGGGTGGCCACCTGATCGGCCGGGTAGAGGCGTTCGTCGTGGTCGTCCCTGAGGGGATTGGGGAAGCCGTAGCGGCGCTCCCAAACGCGCAGCGTGTCTTTTGACACGCCGCAGTCGCGCTCCACCGCCGCGATGCCCGTCATGCGCACGCTGTCGAATGTATCTCTACATGTCATGGACAATCATCACCTGATCCCTGGACGGACCTTTAAGATGGGTATTTGTCTAGGACAAACTAGGGGGCTGATAACTCCCGGACGAGGACAACGTGAGGATCAACGGCGAGATGAGCGGGCCACGCTGCGATTTCGGAGGATGAAGACGCTCCACAAACCCGCTTCGGTCCACGCCTCGGCGCACAACCATTACAGTCAGGAGCGCCATCTCATCAGCCGCCAACTCTACAAAGAGGGGCGTGGGCACGGCGCGTGGGCCGTCAGATTTTCTTTGAGCCGCAGTATCCTCACGCGGCTTTGCTCAGCGCAGAGGCAGCCTTCAGGTCACGTACAAATTCATCATAGGCGGCAGCCTTGGCCTCGGCCTCGGGTATCCGCAGCAAGTAGGAGGGGTGGACGGTCACGAACCCGATCGAACCGTCCGTCAGCGTCTCGGCTTGCCCCCTCGCCTTGAGCACCGAGACGGTGCGCCCCAGCACCGCGTGGGCCGCCGTCGCACCCAAAGCCACGACCACCCTGGGCCGCACCAGCAGCAGCTCGCTGTCGAACCACCAGCGACAGGCCTGAACTTCGCCGGCGTCGGGCGATTTGTGCAGCCGCCGCTTGCCCCGCATCTCGTGTTTGAAATGCTTGACCGCGTTGGTGATGTATAGATCCTCGCGCGACACGCCCGCCTCGACCAGGGCACTGTTAAGGATCGCGCCAGCCGGGCCGATAAAGGGGTGACCCGCCAGGTCTTCCTGATCGCCGGGCTGCTCACCGACCAGCATCAGCCTGGCCGTCGCAGGCCCCTCGCCCGGCACGGCCTGTGTGGCATCGCGCCAGAGGGGGCAGCGGCGGCAATTCAGAACGCCTGACGTCACCTCGGCCAGGGTTCGCGGCAATGCTGCCGGATCGTGCGTGGCTCCGCTCGTCCGCCGCTCGGCGATGCGCGCGGCGCGAAGCGAGGGCGATGTGGAATCGGCTTGGACCATGGCTTCCGTGCGTCCTCGCGCCTGGCTGACAAGCTGGGGAATGAGCGCCGCCTCGGGAAGGTTCCGCCAATATCCGCGGGCCATGTTCTGGGTCATCACCTTTGGATTCAACCGCGCGGGATTGAAAATCGACGCGTAATAGGCGCGCCAGAAATCTTCCAGGCCATCTTCAGCGGGCGCATCGCCGCGGCTCAAGCCCTTGGATGTGGTCAGCGCCCTCCCATCCCAGTGGATGCCCACCTCCGGCGTCAGGATCGAGAATCTGAGGTTGGCCATCCGCCGCACGAACCAGTCGGAGGCCGCCAGCGCCACCCGGTGCGCCGGCTCGAACCAAGCTACATAAGTTTCCTCCGCCTCCCCCTCGACCCGGCGAAAGCGAACGAAAGCGTGCATCTTGTGGATCGCCTCGCGCACTGATTTGCGCATCATCGCGGCGGCGCGCACGTCCGGGTCGCTGGCGATCTCCAACAGCCGGGGCGCATCCTTCATCCGCCACAGCAGCCGGTAAAGCAGACTCAGCCGCTGTTCCGACCGGTGCAGGATCAGATCGCCGGCCAGGTCGAGGAAGGCGCGGGGAGCGGTAAAGGGCTGCCCTGAAACCGGTTCGGGCAGCGGTTGAGCAAACAAGGACGGACAGGCCTCGCCCACCAGCCAATTGACCGCCTCCGGCGCGACATCGGCCAGCCGCAACCGACGGGCCGCCGCCCGCCAGCCCTCGAGGTCGATCTCGGAGGCCAGAGTGACGTCGAACATCAAAATAGCGACAGCTGCTCCGCGCTCGCCTGTCGAGACTGGGGCTGCAACCGGGCGCGAAGGTCGGCCGCATCGATCTCGCCGTGGGGCGTCCAGCCATCGCAAACCACAAAGGCCCGAGCCCGCTTTACTGATCCCGCCAGCCGCTGCAGATCATCCAGCGTCACCCGCTTCAGCCGTCGAACTCCAATCAACCTGGCCACCGTCTTCTCTCCCAGACCGGGGATGCGCAGCAGCATCTCCCGGTCGGCCGTATTCACATCCACCGGAAACCGATCCCGATTGGCCAGGGCCCAGGCGAGCTTGGGATCGATGGCCAAATCCAGCATGCCGCCAGGCGCGGCTGACAGAATCTCGTCCCGACTGAAACTGTAGAAGCGCATCAGCCAGTCCGCCTGGTAGAGCCGGTGTTCACGCATCAGGTGTGGCGGTTTGAGCGGCAGGGCGGCGCTGGAGTCGGGGATGGGACTGAAGGCGGAATAGTAAACGCGACGCAGGCCATAGGCGCCGTAGAGACCGTCGGCCCGGGTCAATACATCGGCGTCGGTGGCCGCGTCCGCGCCGACCACCATCTGAGTAGACTGGCCCGCCGGGGCGAAGGCCGGAGCGTTGCGGCCGGTATGGCTGCGGTCCCGCGCCGCCTCCACGCCCAGCCGGACCCGGCCCATGGCCCGCTTTATGTCGCCAATCGATTTTTCCGGGGCCAGGCGCTCCAGGCTGGCGTCCAGCGGTAGCTCGATATTGACCGACAGACGGTCGGCATACAATCCGGCCTCGGTCGCCAACTCCGGGCTCGCGCCAGCCACGAGTTTCAAATGGATATAACCCCGGTAATCGTGGTCCAGCCGCAGGGACTGGGCCACCCGGTTCAGCTGTTCCTGCGTATAGTCAGCCGTGCGGATAACGCCAGACGACAGAAAAAGCCCCTCTATATAATTGCGTTTATAGAAATCCAGGGTGAGGTCGACGACCTCTTTAACCGAGAACCGCGCGCGCTCTACATTAGAGGACGAGCGATTGACGCAATACACACAGTCGAACACGCAGAAATTTGTTAGCAGGATCTTGAGCAGCGAAACGCAGCGGCCGTCTGGCGTGTAGGCGTGGCAAACCCCCATGCCCCCCGTGGCGCCGATACCTGTCCCAGTCTTGGAATTCCGTTTGACGCCTCCCGAGGAAGCGCAAGAGGCGTCATACTTGGCCGCATCCGCCAAAATTGAGAGCTTGCGCATGAGATTTAAGGCAACCATCAGAGGACGATAATGTTGCCGGTTTGTTCTGGCAAGGGCCTTCATCAACGCCATCTCTTGACCGGCTTTACCGTCGCCGCCAGTGGGCAGTCGAGCGGCGGTGAGCCAATTCAGGAAAAGCGGCTGCACAGCCGGAGGCAATAGCCAACTGGGGTTGTTCGTGCGGCCGTCAACCAGCAAGCCAACCCTTGCTGATTGCGAAACGCACGAGTTCGACCCGAGTCCGAAACCCGAGTTTCTCCATGGCGCGGGCCTTGTAGGTCTCAACGCTCTTCACGCCGATACCGAGCACCGCGGCAACCGACTTATTGCTGTGGCCAGACGCGGTCAGTTTGGCGACATCGACTTCGCGCTGGCTGAGGTCGCTACCGCCGGTTCCATCATCGTTCAAGCGCGGGTCACGGGTTCGGACCGCAATGCCTGCGATGGCCGGATCCAGATAGAGTCCACCGGCGGCAATTGCACTGATCGCCCGGATGAGTTCCTGGGCCGCCGAACGCTTGAGGAGATACCCCGCCACGCCCAGCTCAAGGAGTTGCCGCACATAACCTCGGTCCTCATGTACCGTAAGTATGAGGATCTTACACTTCGGGCAGGCCGGACGTAGCAGCTCCGCTACCTTGACGCCGTTGAGACCGGGCATCGAGATGTCGAGGATAAGGATATCGGGCTTCAATTCAGTGGCTTCCCGCAGGACAGTATAGCCGTCGCCCGCCTCACCGATAACTTCCAGCCCAGACTCCGCTGTCACCAGAGCCTTCACCCCAGCCAGGACGATCGGATGGTCGTCCGCCAGATAGACGCGCAGGGCTCGGTGTTCCACGGTGTCAGTCATTTGGTGCGCGCACTGTCAGACTGGAACATGGATCAACGAGGTCGTGCCGTGACTTGGCGACGTCTCGATTTCAAGTCTTCCCCCACCCGCATCGCGTCGGCTTGCTTGACCGCATTGTGAATCGCCTCTTGCAACGCCCGATAGAGCGCGGATGAGAACGCCGGTTCCAGGCGCTGGTTTTTTAATGCCAGATGCAGGTCGAATTGCAGATTGCTCCGTTCAGTCCACGCCTCATGGAACTGCTGAGAGGCGGTCTGGAGGCCCAGACCGTCCAATGAAGCTGGTCGGATCTGCCAGGCCAGGGTGTTGACCTCATACCCGGCATCGGCGGTAATGTTCTTGAGCCGCTTGATCCTTTCGCGCACGGAAATGGTGGTGGTCTTGTCCCGCGTGATGCCCTCAAGGGCCAACTGGGTCGTGGTGAGGTATTGTCCCAGGTTGCCGTGTCGTTCCCGCCCGATGCGCAGTCCGCTTGAGTCCAGGGCCGGCAGACACCCCTGAGGCTGGACCGAACCCGGGATGTGAATTTGCTCTCGATCGCCGTTGGTCACATCGGCCGCGCCAAAGGGAATCGCTTCAGCTAACATCACCACGCCCGTCGAACAATTCCGCCGCGGAGTCATATTCCATCCAGGTGCGGAGGCTCTCAAACGCGCCGAGCGCGGCCCGTTCGATCCGATCGGAAACTTGCGGCGACTGACCGAAGTGTTCGAGAGCGCTGAGAAATTCCCGCCACATGGCACCGACGTCGGAACCGTAACTGGTAAAGAAGCGCGCGCCCGAGCGGTCGTCGACACCCAGACTGGCGGTGATCCGCGAAAGGATGACCTGACCGCCCAGAGTTGCACCTTCCACGACGTAGAGAACACCGAACACATCGGCCACGCTTTCGATAGTCGGTAGGGCGACCACCGTTGGGAGCATCCCTAGATCGGCTTGAGAAAAGCCGAGGGTTTGTAAGTCGTTGGCCAGCCATCCGATTTTAGCGCGCCGATGAACCAGAGCCTCTGCTTCAGGCCAGTCAAATCGCGCCAGCACCGCTTCGAGTGGCCCGTAGAATCCCCACAACCGCGCGATTAGCCTCCGATAAGAGTCACGTTGGCCGCAGCATTCGTCAACGGCCATTGTCGCCTCCAGGCGCCGATGGGCAAGAGCCGTGGCGGCCTTCAGACGCGGTCGTAGAATTTGCGCGCGGCGCGTAGACAAGCCCGGGTTCGGCAACATCCTGCTAGGCTGCCTAGGCAGTATAAACATTCACTGCCGCCAGAAGTCTATTGACTGAGGAGCCCTTATTCCGGGCTCGCGGGCAGACTCGGTTGATGGTCAGGTTTATCAATCCTTCTAGACGCCCAACCGACGAGGCCGATGGCAGGCGCAGATTGCGCCGGACAGGCCTAAGTCGATTAGCAACGACGGACGCGCCACGAAAATCGCCACCAGCGACCAGCGCCCCGCCCAAGGCCCACCTGAGCCAGATCAGCAACGTCGATCGTCAGAGGGCGGGCACCCGGCCGGCAGCCATGCGAGAAATTCTTAGTTATCCTCAAAACGACAAAAGCCAGCGAAAAACAAATCAATTCGCCCACGCCCCTAACCGGAGAACATGCATTCGGAGGAAAATTCCCATCAGTTTTGGGTGCCGTCGCCGTTTCCGCCGCTGGGGGGGTGGATTTGAGCGTGTCTTGGCGCGGCAAACGACCCAAGGCCTCGCCGCAACTCTTCAACACTGGTTATTTCGGCTAATAACTGATCGTTGCAGTAATTACGTCCAAGAACCGCCCCACTCGGGCCCACGACTGCCGCGCCAGGAGACGGCCATAGACCGGTACGACAATCCGTAATTCCTGTTCCCGGCTGATCAGCCCGGCGATGGGTCGGGCGCCGGCCGAGCCGGTCAAGTCGCCCCAGACTATGGTGCGGGCCGGATCGACGAAGAGTTGATAGCGCAGGCCCTCGCTAAATCGACGGGCCGCCACGGGTCCCGCCCCGCCAGAGAGGGCGACTGATGCGTTCACCCAGACCGGAGTGGGTGAAGTCGTGGTGCAGACGATCTGCAAGGCGGCAGTGATATCGATTGGATTGGATTCGCTTGCGACATATCTCCCAAAGTTCAGACCGGTCGACGCAAGAGTACAATGGGCGCTCTCGGCCGCGTCGGCAGTCGGTTGACCAAGAGTCAGAGCGGCAACAGTAACCGCGCCCGCGATGAAATTGCGGACAGGCCTCATTTGCAAAGGAGGGGCCCGATATGGGGAATATCGCCTTTAGTGGGCAGATAGTCCACGGAGACAGAGCATGCGCCCCCCTCGGCTAGTTCAACCTGCACTTGGTTCAATCGCTTCAGTCCCGTCAGGTAGACCTGGCCATCATAGCCGACTGGCACGGGCTCCTCGCCCTGCACACGAGCGACGGAACCAAGAGACACAGGATGACCGTCTGGCCGCCTGAGGGTCACCAGTGCGCCATGGGATTGTAGCACACTGAAATCGACGACGACACCGGCACGACTCTCCGGACGAATGAGATGGGCGACTTCGCCGACAGAGAGATCGATAGGCAGTTGTGTAGCATCGATTTCGACCTTGTTGTTCTCGAACGCCCGCAGCGAGGGGATCAGCAGATGCCCTCCGCTATCAGTCGTGCCGAAGGGTCGGTTTTCGTAGAGAACGGGGACGCCGCCCAGACCTCCGGTGGAGACCACGGCAAAGCTGTCATTGATTGTGTCGCTGCCAAACACGCCGCCGCCAATGAACGCAAGGGCTCCGCGCAAGCCGGCGCGGCCAACGACGCCGTTTGGTGAGTCTTCAAGCCCGATGCTGGCCTTGCCCCAGCGGCCGAGATATTCACCTTCCAATGCGCGGCGCGACGCCTCCCCTTCATTGTCTACGGCGCGAAATCCAAATTGGCCCTCCCGCACGGCCGGCTTATCGACCTCGACAAGTGAAGCCACACCACCCTGGTCCACCGCCACACCGGTCATTGCCGATAGGTTAGAGCCGAAATGAATGCTGAAACCAAGTTGAACACCATAGTTGTGCGAGGCGCCCAGGTCTCCGAAGGCGCTTAGATTCACTGCAATACGATGGGCTACGGTGGCGCTATAGCTGGCGGTGACGATGCTGATGTTCGCAGCCGTGAGAAATGGCTCCGCTTGGAATCCCATCGCGACTCTAGAATTGGCAGGGTCAAGGGTGGCGGGCTGTCTCTGGTAAGTGTAGGCGACGCCAAGGTCGCCCAACGAGCCCAGCAGGTGGCTCGCGCTGGCGGTAAAGGTGGCGCGCGGCGCGGCCGTTCCATTGATTGCGGCCACGTCTCGATATCCGGCGGTCGTTGCACTGGCTGAGAGGGCGATACTGAAATCGGTGGACTGGTGCTGGAAGCCCAGCGAGACGAGCCCTCCGGTCGACGGCGCCGGGGCTGTGGCGACCCTTCGGTCGCGATCGAGGCTGCCCGACACCGCCGCGCTCATAACCCCGATCGTTCCGATCTGCAGGTCGCCGCCGACACCGAGCAATCCAAGACCGTTTCCGGCTTCAGCGTGGCCCTCAAGTGTCAGCCTGTCCGACAGGCCGTAGCGAAGAGAACCCGACGCTGCCCAGCCGTTGTAGTCGTTGCTGATTTCTCCGAAGTTTCGCCGGACCGAACCTGCTTCGAGGGAGTAGCTTGCCAGTCCTGGTTTCAGCAGGACGGCGCTTGCATAGAAAGGAAGCGTGACGACGGTCTGCCTGCCCAGCGCATCGACGATGGTGACGGCGACTTCGCCCGCGCCCGTCACCACGGGAAGGGCGCGAAACTGAAACGGACCCGGTGGAACGGCGCCGTCGAACTGACGCACTCCGTCGACGACAATCGCAACGGTTGAGGGTACGGCGGCTTGGGCGCTTATATTCGGCAACGGATAGGTGACCAGGTCGGGGCGAACGGAAAAGTCACTCGCAACCTGGCCGCCACCGAGGCGCACGGCGCGGCTCCACGGCAACGCGCCGCTGACTACGTCGCCTGCACGCCAAACCCGGTCCGTCTTCGTGTCATAGAGCTGGTAGGTGCTTTCCAGGCGAAGAAACGACCGCTGTTCACCCGTCGGGGCGAAATTGATCAAACCCGACGTCAGGACCGCGCCGAACCGGCCGAATACGCGCATGTCCATGAGCGCGCCGCCGGTTGCACGACTTCCATCATATATTACTGAAGTATCGTAGTTGAGCACGGCTCCAAAGCGAGCCGGGGTGATCGGCGCAAGCTCATTCGCATTTTGGTTCTGCAGCGATGTCGACGCCAGGGCCGTCATAGGCGCGGTAACCACCAAGGCCTGGTGTGTATCATCGACGGTGGCGGTGACACCCGGGAGGGTCGTTAGGCCGACCATGTCGTCTGGTGTAGCGACGCGCGGGACGGCGAATCCTAAGTCGATGAGGTCGGACCGCTTGGCGTATATTTCGCCGCCTCGCTCGATGAACTCGCCGACCTTGCCTGTTGCCCGGCCATTGAGGTTGAGCTCAAGCACCATCTGGCGGTCCGCCGCCTGGGCTTGCCCTGCCGTCATGGCAATCAAGACGATAAGTCCGGCGATCAGCCGTCGCCGCGCCGACATGGCTTCAGGTCAGAGGTATCAGCTTGAAATCATTTTTTCCCGATTGAGCCGACAGGTTCAACTGGAGTGGGCTGGTTACCCGTGCGCCAGCATCCTTGACCAGCCAGTGGCGAAGCGCCCCGGGCAAAACATAGGCGTTTCCACCCTGGGGAGAGGCGCGCAGCTGCGTTCCATCCGCTAGGCCAACCGCGATTGCGCCAAGTCGTGCGTAGACCGGTCCCGTGTTCCGGGCGGTGAGTATGATGTCCTTCGGCCCATCTCGGCGGGCCTCCCACTGAAGCACTGGCCCAAGTGGCCCCACGGATTTGTTGACGGTCGGCGACGAGAATATCGGGATGGAAAGCCGGAGCGCCATGATCACATGTCGCCCTGGGCCCACCGGGGCGGGCACCTCGTTGAGAAGCATACGGTAGTCGCGTTCGGCGGACG
The DNA here is from genome assembly GCA_043742805.1 of Caulobacteraceae bacterium. GTDB lineage: Bacteria > Pseudomonadota > Alphaproteobacteria > Caulobacterales > Caulobacteraceae > Acaudatibacter. The sequence goes on from JAYTXV010000068.1 coordinate 11,987, forward strand.
CGGCCCCCCCCCTCAACAAGAGCCGGATGGTCTGGGTCTGGCCAGGCATGCTGGTAAAGATGGGCGGCGAAACGACGACCTCGTCACTCGGCTCCATTACGTCCTGATCGCCCGCCTGCGACCATCGATAAACTCTTATCTGCACAGCGGTTGGTGCGTCGCTGCGATTGGCGACTGTGACCGTCGTCGTGGACTGTTTTGCTGCGAGTTCAACTATAACAGGCGACACCTCGAGAAATGCCGCCTGCGCATTCCCCGCAGCAAAAATTCCAATCGCGACGGCGCCAGTAAGACTGGCGGTCCGATTCACAAAAAGCCTACCATCCAACGTGGAACCGCCAACAAACTTAGTAGGTCACGGTGACTGTAACGGAGTCCGAGTAGTTACCCACGACGATCGATTGGCCAGCAGGGATCTGTCCATACACAGAATAAGAAACCGCACTACCCGTGCCGATTCCAGTGGTCCCGGTCGCCGCCGTCGTGCCCCATGCGAGTGTCCGGGCTGCGTCCGTATAGACATTGTAGTTGAGGTAGCTTCCAGCGACCGGTGAAGACGACAGCACCCTGCGCTGAGTCAGCAGTGCATTCTGCCCGGAATCCAAGCTGACGGCGTAGGTGCCGCCGATGGTGCAGGTCACATTGATCGTGCCGGTGCCGTTCGTGGTTCCCGACACTGCAACTTGGCCGAAAGCCAAGGTTGCTGTGTTGACCGAGCAAGCGTTAGTGATCAAGGCCGTAACGGGCAAGGCTGCGGTTTGCGTTTGCGGCGTAGCCCATGCCGACCCGGAGCCGAGGACGCAGGCCAGAGCGGCTGCGGTGTAGAGATAATTTTTCACGATTTTATTTCCTGATTGTATGTTGTGGCGATCAATAAGTCACAGTGACTTGGATCGTATCGAGGTAGACACCAACGACGATTGTCTGATTTGCTGGGATTTGGCCGTAGACTGTCAACAACTGTGGCAATCCTGTACCAATGCCGGTCACTACATTCGGCGCTGCTGCCAACCACGGTATGGACCGGGCTGAGTCCGTATAGACATTGTAAGCGAATGTAGTGCTGTTGGTGATGCCGGACAGATTTCGCTGCGAGCCGGTCGCATGCAGACCGTTGTCCAATGAGACGGTATAAGATCCGCCAATAGTGCAGGTCACATTTACGGTGCCAGTGCTGTTGTTCACCCCGACCAGGGACAACTCAGCAAACGCCAGCGGCACCGTATCGACTGAACACAAATTTGTAACACTGGCGGTTACGGCCAAAGGCGCGGTCACCGTTGTGGCAAGCGCGACCGACGGGGCGCCGCACAGCGCTGCCGCCATGGCTGTGGCCACGTGGCCCTGAATTTTTTTCATGCATATACCCCCGTGATCAAACTAAAATTTGCACTGCGTCCAACAGTTATGATGAATTTCTGCTTTTTGCAATTGGAAAGGCCATGGTGTTGTCAGTTCAAATTCATGGCGCGTCAACGTGCCCGGCATAGGTCGGCAGAATGGCCAAGTGCCCCAACCCGTTTCGCTGGTTTGACCCCTTGCCAAAGGTAATCGGGTTGGTCGTCCTCTTTTACGTTTGGTAGCCGCTGTCGCCGCGGAACGTCGAGGACCTGCTGTTTGAGCGGGGCGTCGACATTTGCCACGAGACGGTGCGGCTTTCGTGGAACAGGTCCGGCCCGATGTTCGCCACTGAGATCCGCGGATAGCGGGTCCAGCGCATGCGGGCCTAGACCCACTGAAGATGGGGCCTCGACGAAATCTGCTTGAAGACCGACGGCGAGATGCACGACCTCTAGCGCGCCGTTGATCATGAGGGTGAAGTGCTGGAATCCTCTGTCACGAAGACCCGGGACAAGGCCGCGGCGATGAAGACCCTGGGGGGCCGCGACCTCCGGCTGGCCGCGTGGCGCGCAGTCTTGGCCTGAACCCCGCACGGGTTTGGGCCTCCTGCGCCAAACCGAAGACAAGTTGCCGTTGGACTGACAGCACCCTTGACGTCGCTGATCGCCACCGTATCGCTGATCAGGCGTATGGCCGGTTCCTCCGACTGTTATCGGAATCAACGTGCCGGGGTCCATCCAGCGCAAGCCAACGATGGCGTGGAGTGCGTATCGGTCATGTCGCGTTTGGAAGGTGTTTCTCCGCTCCCCCGCCCTTTGTCTCGCGTCCTTGGGCTGGTGTTCGGCTTGGCCGTGGTCGTGGGGGGCGTGATTGGCTCAGGTATAATGCGCGCGCCAGGCTTGGTGGCGCAGGGTCTCAAGACCGAGCCCCTGATCCTGCTGGTCTGGGCGCTCGGCGGCGGCCTCGCAATGTTGACCGCAATGCCTCTGGTGGAGGCGGGCTCGTCGGTGCCGAAGGCCGGCGGCGCCTATCCGATCGCGGCGCGCGCCTTCGGACCGACGGTAGGGTTCCTGACCGGATGGCTAGCCTGGCTGCCGACCGCCGCTTCCAGCGCCTATATCTCCATTGTCTTCGCGGAATACGTAAAACGATTAGGCTTGGCGGGCGGCGTGCCGACCGGCGTCTTGGCGAGCGGATTGATCGTCTTCGTTGGCGGCCTCAACTGGACCGGCACCCGGATCAGCGGGGCCTCGCAGAGCATCGCGAGCGCGTTGAAGGGCGGGGCCTTCCTGCTGCTCGCCGCCGTCCTGTTTGCCTCGCCCCGATCGCACGCGCCGCTGATGCCGCACCCCGCACTCGCCGTCGCAGCGGGCGGCGGCGCGGTCGTCATGGCAATCCGTGTGATCTACCAGACCTACGCCGGCTGGGAGGCGCCGATCTATTTTTCGGAAGAAGTGCGCCGGCCCGACCGCAACATCGCGCGCGCCACCTTCCTAGGGATAGCCCTGGTCACGGTGATCTATCTGCTCGTCAACGCCGCGGTGCTGCACGTTCTCACCCCTGCGCAGATGGCGGGTTCCGAGCTCGCCGTCGGCGACGCGGCGAAGGTCTCGATGGGTCACGTTGGAGACACCGTGATCACCGTGATTGGCCTCTTCTCGCTTGCGGCGATCTGCAACCTGCAGTTGATGTCCAGTTCCCGGATCACCTTCCGCATGGCGAGGGACGGCGTCGCGCCCGCCGGTTTGGGAGGGGTTTCACCCGGCGGAACGCCGCGCGGTAGCGTAGCGCTGCTCGCCGCCGCCGCGATCGTCTTCGCGCTGAGCGGCAGTTACGAGCAGATCATCGAGGTCGACGCGCCCTGGACGATGGCGGGAATCTTGATGATCTGCCTGTCCGCAATCAAGCTGCGCCTGTCGCGCCCAGACTTGCCGAGGCCCTGGCGCATGCCGCTGTTTCCGTGGGTCGCCATCGGCGCGGGGGCGATCCAGGCCGCGCTCATCGTGCTCGTCGTCTGGGACGATCCGGTCATGGGCCTGATATCCCTAGGCGTCGTCGCCGCGCCGCTGCCGGTCTATTTCATGTTTCGCAACCAGTGGCGCCGACAGTCGGCCGAACGTTGGGGGACGGGCGAGTTGTTTGGGGATACAAGCTCATGATGGACACGACC
>JAYTXV010000069.1:0-4019 GCA_043742805.1 Caulobacteraceae bacterium
GCCCTGCCCTGCGCCACCCAGAACGAGCTCGACGGCGCCGACGCCGAGACCCTGGTCAAGAACGGTTGTATGGCGGTGTCGGAAGGCGCCAACATGCCGACCAATCTGGCCGGCGTGCATGTCTTCAAGGCCGCCAAGATCCTCTACGCTCCGGGCAAGGCCGCCAACGCCGGCGGCGTCTCGGTCTCGGGCCTGGAAATGAGCCAGAACTCGGCGCGGATCTCCTGGAAGGAAGAACAGCTCCAGACCCTGCTGGTCGACATCATGGCCGGCATCCACTCGTCCTGCGTCGAATACGGCGGCGCGGCCGGCACCAAACACATCGACTACGTGCGCGGCGCCAACATCGCCGGCTTCAAGAAAGTCGCCGACGCCATGCTCGCCTATGGCGTGGTCTGATCGTCCATCACGGTTGATCTCAACCTGAAACTGATATTCGGGACCCGGGGCGGCGAGTCCCCGGGTTTTCGTATTTCAGAACACCGACCAGCCGGTCAGCGCGGCCAGGCGTTGCAGCGCCATCGCCCCGACCAGGGAATTCCCAGCCTCGCATAGCCCTGGCGACCACACCGCGATCGACGCCCGGTGCGGGGCGATGGCTAATATGCCACCGCCCACGCCGCTTTTGCCCGGCAGGCCGACCTTGAAGGCGAAATCGCCCGAGGCGTCATAATGGCCGCAGGTCATCATCATGGCGTTGATCCGCCGGGTCCGCTGCGGGCTGGTGACCTGAATCTGGTTCAAGGGGTCGAGTCCGTCCTGGGCCAGGAACAGGCCGGCCCGCGCCAGTTGGCGGCAGGACATCCGTAACGCGCACTGGTTGAAATAGACTTCCAGCACGTCGTTCACCGGGCTCTGAAGATTATCGAACGACCGCAGGAAATAGGCCAGGCTGGCGTTACGAAAGCCGGTGTCGGCCTCCGACGCCGCCACCTCCGGGTCGATCGACACCTCATCGTCCATGGCCAGGCGGCGCATGAAGCCGGCGATGTCGGTGATGGCCTCGGACGGCTTGCCGCCGGCGATCACCGCATCTGTGACCACTAGCGCCCCGGCATTGATGAACGGATTGCGGGGAATGCCCTTTTCCTGCTCCAACTGCACGATGGAGTTGAACCGTGACCCTGAGGGCTCGCGGCCGACCCGGCTCCACAGTCCCTCATCGAGTCGGTTGATGGCCAGAACCAGGGTGAACACCTTTGAGACGCTCTGCACCGAAAACGGCGTCTCCGCGTCGCCGGCGCTGGCGACGCGCCCGTCGGTGGTGACGATCGATATGCCGAACTGCCTGGGATCGACCCGGGCCAGGGCCGGGATGTAGTCCGCCACCCGCCCTTCGCCCAAATGCGCCGACATCTCATGGGCGACGATCCTCACGACCGCGTCCAGATCCTTGATCGTCGGCATCTGTCCCTCCCCCATGTGTTTCTAAGGTCTCGCCCGCCTGATATAACCTTCTCCAATCAGACTTTGGGGGGAATGTTCGTGACCTATTGCCTTGGCATGCTGCTGCCGACCGGCCTCGTCCTGGCCGCCGACTCCCGCTCCAACGCAGGCGTCGATCAGATAGCCCTGGCGCGCAAGATGGCCCTGATGACCGTCCCCGGAAACCGCGTCATCGCCATGCTCTCGGCCGGCAATCTGGCCACCACCCAGTCGGTGGTCACCCAGCTGCGTCAGGCGGCCGGCTCGGGCGATCCCGACCAGGACGTCTTCGCCGCCCGGACCCTGTTCGACGTGGCCGCCATGGTCGGCGCGAAACTACGTGAAGTGGTCGAAAAAGACACCCGCTATGTCCAGGCCTATGGCGATCCAACGGGCAGCTTCCTGGTAGGCGGCCAGGTGGCGGGAGAGGGCGCGCGCCTGTTCCAGATCTATTCGGCCGGCAATTTCGTCGAGGCCTCCAGCCGCTCGCGCTTCCTGCAGATCGGCGAGACCAAATACGGCAAGCCGATCCTCGACCGGGTGCTCAACCACGAGACCCCGCTCGACGAGGCCGCCAAGCTGGCCATGCTGTCGTTCGACGCCACCATCCGCAGCAACCTCTCGGTCGGTCCGCCCATCGACCTGCTGCGCTACGAGGAAAACAGCTTCTCGATTGCCAACCTGATCACCATCGATGACGACAACCCCTATTGGGCCGACCTGAAGAAGGGCTACGCTGCTGGCCTCTCGTCGATCGTCGACAGCCTGCCCCCACCGCCCAAGGCCGGGTGATCTAGCCTGGCGCGGGTCTCCCAGGTTCCCGGGGGCGTCTGGGCGCTGGGCTTCGTCTCGATGTTCATGGATATCTCGTCGGAGATGATCCACGCCCTGTTGCCGCTGTTTCTGGTCGGCACACTGGGCGCCAGCGTTGCGCTGGTCGGTGTCATGGAGGGCGCGGCGGAAGCGACCGCGGCGATCACCAAGATGTTTTCCGGCTGGCTGTCGGACCGGCTGGGCCGCCGGAAGCTGCTGGCGGTGATCGGCTATGGCCTGGGCGCCCTGACCAAGCCGATATTTCCGTTCGCTGTCACCCCGATCGAGGTGTTCGGCGCCCGCTTCGCCGATCGCGTGGGCAAGGGGATTCGCGGCGCGCCGCGCGATGCGATGGTCGCGGACTATACGGCGCCAGCGCTTCGCGGCGTCGCCTTCGGCCTGCGCCAGGGCCTTGACACCATCGGCGCCTTCATGGGGCCGCTGCTGGCGATGGGCCTGATGTTCCTGTTCGCCGATGATATCCGCCATGTGTTCGCGTGGGCCGTGGTTCCGGCGGTGATCGCGGTCGTGCTGCTGCTGTTCGGGGTGAAAGAGCCTCGTGGCGCGGCTGTCCAGCCGCGCCCGGGGCCGATCCGCTGGTCTGAGGTCAGAGGCATGAGGCGGCCGTTCTGGACGGTGGTCGCCGTGGGCGTGGTCTTCACCCTGGCGCGATTCAGCGAGGCCTTTCTGGTGCTGCGCGCCCGCGACGTCGGCCTGCCCCTCGCGCTCGCTCCCGTGATCATGGTGGTGATGAACCTGATCTACGCGCTGGTTTCGACGCCGGCCGGTAGCCTGTCGGACCGGATCGACCGGCGCCTGCCGCTGGCCGCGGGCCTGGGCGTTCTGGCCCTGGCCGACGGTGTTCTCGCCGCCGCGCCGAATGTCGTGGGTGCGCTGTTTGGCGTCGGTCTCTGGGGCTTGCACATGGGTCTCACCCAGGGCGTTCTCGCGGCGCTAGTCGCCGATACGGCCCCCGCCTCTCTGCGGGGTACGGCCTTCGGGGTGTTCAACCTGGCCACCGGTGTCGCTCTTCTGGCCGCCAGCACCCTGGCAGGGGTTCTGTGGAGCGCCTTTGGTCCCGGAGCGACGTTCGCGGCCGGCGGGGCGTTCGCCATCCTCGCCCTGGCCGGATTGCTGCTGGTCATTCGGCGCGGTGCGCCCCTGGAATAGACGCCTCGGGAAATTCGTAGACGACCTGTTCGAAGGAATCAGCCGCGAAAACATAGAGCAGGCGCAACGGCTCGACCCCGACACACCGCGCCGCATGCCACGCGCCGCCGGGGATGAAAGCACAGGTTCCGGGCGACAGCGGCCAGTCCGCGCCGTCGATGGTCAGAATTCCGTGTCCGGAAAGGATATAGTAGGCTTCTGCCTGGGCATGCCGGTGTAGCCGCGCCTCCGCTCCCGACTGTTCAGTCACCTCGGCCACTCCAAGGGTCAAGGCCTCCGTCGGCGTACGATCGCCGCTCAGCAGTGTTCGCCACGTTACGACTCCGCGGACCGGATCGTTCCAGCCCTCCGGCGGAACGGCGGCTTCGTCCACGATGAACGACTGTTGCGACAAGACGACCCCCCGGCCGGTTAGCCGGCGAGGTAGGTTAAGCCCGCTAGAGGGTGCGAGTCGAGAAGATCCGGTATCGACCTAAATGCTTGCCGGGTGTGTATGATGCACACCTAGAACACCTGGAAACCTGAATTTTGGAGCGGGCGAAGAGATTCGAACTCTCGACCCCAACCTTGGCAAGGTTGTGCTCTACCACTGAGCTACGCCCGCACTCCGC
>JAYTXV010000070.1:0-5331 GCA_043742805.1 Caulobacteraceae bacterium
CGAAACATAGCCGCGCGGCGCCTGGATGATGGCGCCGGCGGTGTTGACGACGCTGTTGGGCGTGTCCGCGCCCGAAACCACCGCGCTAGTCACCACCAGGCCCCGGACATCGGGATCGACGCTGTTGGCGTCGCCGGACGAAGCGGTCAGCTGGACGTGACGGCCGGACTGAAGGGCGATCTCTCCGTCCGTCGAGGTGAGCTGTCCGGCGTTGACCACGTTCGGGGCCAGCAGCATCAGATAGCCGCCATCGGCGCTGTTCAGGCTCGCGCCGGCCGCGACCCGCACCGTCCCCTCGACCAGCGGGTCGTTTGTGAATATTCGCGCTTCCTGGGTGGAGAAGGCGTCGATGGCCAGGGTGTTGGCGTTGGCTTGTTGTTCGGCGTAGCCGAGAAGCCCGAAGCTGAGGAACTCGCTGTTCCGCTGGGCGATATTGAGCGGCGCCTGAGTGGACTGAGTAACGAATTCCTGAGCGTGGCCGATTTCCAGGCTGGTGGCTACCAGCGATCCCACATTGATCTGGGCCGCGCCGCCGAACATGATGCCGTTCTGGTCGATCACCAGGACGGTTCCCGGAGCCTTGATGGCTCCCAGGATCTGGCTGGGCGAGCCCACCTGGTCGCGCAGACCGGTCATGGGATTGAGCTGGCCGACCACGCGGTTGAGCACCGTCCAGCCGGCCTGATCCACGCCGCTCTTCTGCTGCTGGAAGGTTAGCGTGGTTTGCTGTCCGACGTTGAAGCTAGTCCATGAGAGGATTGCGCGGGGATCGGTTTGAACGACTGTGATTTTGGTGTTGGTTGCATCGGCGGTCGGCGCGGCGGCGCCTTGCCAGGTCGAGAGCCCGGTGGTGTCGGCGGTGGCGAGGACCGGTTTACTCACCGGTTGAAGGGCGCCCAGTCCAAGTCCGTTGGGCGCCGTGGAAGCCAGGGCCGCCGCCGCGGCGCGCGCGGCGCTCTGCGCCTGTTGGGCCAGGGACACGGTGTGGTTGACCTGCGATTGGGCGCGAAGGGCCCGGGCGCTGGCGCCGGCCATGGCGGCCGAAGATGTTGGCGTGGCCGTTGCGGGGTTCGTGGCGGCGGCGGTCAGCACCGTCGCCTGATGGGTAGCAGCCATCAGAGCGCCGACGCTCTGAGCGCGGACCGCCGAAACGCCGACAGCGGTGATCAGGGTGGCGACGCTGGCGCCCCACAGGAGCGCCGCGCGACGACGAGCAGGGGTGGGAGCGCGGGCCGCTTGAGGTTTGATCATACTGGCGCTTTCATTCAAATCATCCGGGAACCGAACGGCTTTCCTAACCGCCCGCCCGTTTGGCCGGCGGGGCGGCGTCAAGCCTCGGATCGCAATGGTTGTCCCTGACGGTGTCTTCCCGTTCCTGGGCGATGGTCTCTAGCTGTACGCGCTTGAGACCCAACAAGGGCTCGCGCGCTACCATGGCGCTCTGGAACGTCAGCTTGCGGTAGGCCACGAGCATGGACTCCCCGAAGGCGGTCAGGCGTTCGTTCTTGGCCTGGCAGGCGGTTGCGATGTTGGTCGTTCGGCCCAGTTGCGCCTTGAGTACGTCGCGTTCCGCCGTCAGTCCGCGCCCCGCCTCCTCAGCCTGTGCGAAGCCGGCCTTGAATTTCTCCAGTTCGGCGGCGTTGTCCGCAAGAGACCGAGACAGAGTGGCGTTGTCGGCCTGGGCCTTGTCCAAGGTGGTTTGCAGCTGCGACGCCTTGGCGGCCGCGAGTCTTGCGGCTCGCAGCTGGGCCTGAGCGGCGGCGAGCTTTTTGGCGGTGCCGTCAGGGAGCGGTGTCGTCGAAGTTTGCGGCGCCGCAGTCCGCTCGTCCTGAATCTGGCGCAGTTGCAGCACCGTGGCCCGCAGTTGCTCGCGCAGGCGGTCGGTCTCGCTGTCGGCGGCCCGGGCCGCGCCGCCCAGCAGGATCAGGCCGGCCAGCACGCTTGCCATGATGGGTTTGCGGGTCATGATCAGAACTTCGTGTCGAGTTCTAGCTGCAGGACGTCGATGGCCAGGGTGGGACCGAACACCTCGGTCGCGCTGAGCCAGCGGCCGCTTAGCCAGGTATTGTTGGCGAAGTAGTAGTTGGCCGACAGGAAATAGCCCTTGGCGTTGGTCCCGCCGAAGTGGAAATCATGGTCGTTGAAAGCGTCCAGCACCGCATCGGGTTCGATATATTTATAGCCGGCGGCGATATTCCATTCGCCCTTGGCGACCGGCCGTGGATAACCCACCGTCGCCTTGACCATCCAGCCGTTGGGGCCGCTGCGATAGGCGCCCGGCATCCCGTTCGGCGAAAGGTCGAAGTTGGTGACAGGTTGGGTTAGAGCGTTCGCGAGGATGTGGGTGGGGTTATAAGACAGGTTGCGCACATAGTCGGCCTGAAGCTGGCCGCGGGTGGGGCCAAACAGCGGAATCTCGACCTCGCCGGTCACGTCGATCAGCCGGTAGTCGTAGCTAAGTCCCACGAACTGAGGCTGGGCATAGTTGAGCGGGCTGCCGGGATTGGGCGTTATGTCGCGGATCAGGAAGAGCGTGTTGCCCTTCTGCATGAAGCTCGGCCGACTCGCATCGGTCGAGCACTGCTTGATGTTGTTATAGGTGTCGCAGGGGGCGGACAGCTGACCCCGGACGTTCTGATAGTCGTAGAACGACACCGCGCCCTTGGCCGACCACGACAGGGCGTCGGGCTGGAACTGGGCTCCGACCTGGATCGCGTATAGCCATTTGGTGCTGTCGGGCGCCTTGATCCCGTTGTTGGTGGGGAAGTTGCTGGACACATAGTCCAGCGGGAACGCCCCCGCCGTGCCGAACAGCTTCAAACCTTGGTCGCCGATCTGCCGGGTCGCCGTCGCGGTGACGCCGTCGAAATTGAGATTGTCGTCGAACACGAGATCGGTGTGCATGAACAGGTTCGGCGTCCGGCCAAGGCTGATCGTCGACCAATAGGTGGGGGTCAGGGTGATGTAGGCCTGATCGAGCCAGATGTTCTTTTTGCCCAGGCCGCCGCCCAGCAGTTGGGTGGTGGATACCGGGCTGTTATCCGAGCCGGTGGCCAGCCGGACGGTCGCCGCCACGCCGTCGAACACCTTCACATTCATGCCGAACCGGGCGCGCATGCTGAGCTGATTGATGCGGTTCTGCCGCGTGTCCAGGAACGGCAGCCCGTTAGGATTGGTGTTGGCGTTGATGTCGATCGGGCCGTTGGCGTTGAACGTGGCGTAGTCAATGTAAGGCGAGATATTGTTGTTCGAATAGAAGTTGAACTGGTCGCGGAAGCGGAAGTCGCCGAACCACTGGATGCGGCTGATCCAGTCGGGAAAGGCGCCGGGGCTGGCCCAGCCCTCGGCCTGGGCCTGGGCCATCACGTCCTTCTTGATGTCTTCCTTGATCTGGTTGCGCACCACCAGGGGCACATAGGGAACCCGGATCACCCCATCGGGCACGGGCGCCGTGGCGGTCAGGGAGGGCGCGCCGACGGCGGCCCGGGCTTGCTGGGCTTCGTCTTCGGCCTGTTGGCGCAGGGCGTCGGCGGCATCTTGGGTGATCACGCCTTGCTTCACCAGCAGGCGGACCAGATTGATCACCATGCTCTCCGAGGGCGGCGGCGACTGCGCACCCGCGGCAGGCGGTGGCGTGGAGGGCGCCTTGGTTATCGTTTCCGATTGCGCCAGGGCCGGGCCGGCTACCAGGGCGAGGCCCAGGGCGGCCAGCATGGTCGGGTTCATGGTAATGCATCCTTTCGCCGCCGCCTTGGCGCGGGCGGGACTGGTCAGTGTGGGTCTGGTTGGAATGGCTCTGGTCATCCGCGTCGCGTCCCCTTGATCTGGACTTCGGTGGGAGATGGAAAATGGGCCGGTGGCGGGTCCCTCAGGGGCGGCATTTCCCGCAAAGCGGCGATGATGTCGGCGTCCACTTTCTGGTCGCCGGTGGTCCGATGAATCTTCGAGCGCCGCACGTGACCGTCGGAGTCGATCCAGATCGCCACCACGGCGGTGGAGAACAGCCGGGATATCCGGCTATCGGACTGCAACGCCTGCTGGATTTCCGATCTCAAAAACCGCCGGTAGTTAGCCTCGGCGAAATCACCACCGCCGAGCCCCGCGCCCTCGCCGCTTCCCCCGATCACCGACGAGCCTCCGCCCTTGCCCGCGCCGATACCGAAGGAGTCGCCGCCAGCCTGGGCGGGCCCGGCGATGGTCAGCTGCTTGGGTTGGTTGTCGGCCTTGGGCTGATCCTCGGGCTTCGGCGCGTCCATCCTGTCTGGCTGTGGCGGCGGCTCCTTGGTCGGAGGCGGTGGTGGTGGTTGCGGCGGGGGTGGAGGCAACAGGTTGACGGTGGGCGTGGGTAGAGCCGAGGGCACCGTGACGCCGGCGATATTCTGGCTGAGCAGCCACAGGCCACCGCCGACGGCCGCCACAATCAGGCCGCCGATCAGCGGGCCTTTCAGGCCGCGCTTTTTCTCTCGATTGTCGTCCCAATCGTCGGTCATGACTTGGCGTCCCGGCGGGCCGCTACCCCGAGGCCTTGCCGGTCACCAGACCGACCTTGTTGAGATCGAGGCGCCGGAGCAGATCCAGCACGTCCATCACCTTCTGGTACTGGACCGCCGCGTCACCGCGCACCACGATGGGAAAATCGGGCTCCGTCGCCTTGGCGGTGCGCAGGCGGTTTTCCAGGTCGGGAAGGGTCACCGGATAGGCGTCGAGGAACACGTCGCCATTGTTGTTGATGGTGATGGCCTTGGTCTTGGGTTTCGACAGGCTTACGGTGGAGCTGGCCTTGGGCAGGTCGATCCGGATGCCTTGCACTGCGGCGGTTGTCATAATGATGAAGATGACCAGAAGCACATAGGCCAGATCCAGCATCGGGGTGATGTTGATGTCGTCGTAAGGTTTGTCTTCGTCTTGAACTTGCATGACTGAATCCTATTCTGCGGCCATGGGACGATCGTTATCCCTGTGCAGTTCGGATATCCGCGTGACGAATTCATCGACGAACACCAGCATGTTCGCGGAGACGTTCTTGTTGCGCAGCAGAATATAGTTGTAGCCGAACAGGGCCGGGATGGCGACCGCCAGGCCCGCGATCGTCGCCAGCAGCGCCGCCGAGATACCTGGTGCGATGGCATTGATATTCACATCCCCCGCCGCCGCGATGTCGGCGAAGGTGATCATCACCCCGACCACCGTCCCGAGCAGGCCTAGGAAGGGGCCGCCGGAGATGGCGATGGTCAGCACCACCAGGGCGCTGGACAGCCGCTGATTCTCCCGCACCAGCCGGGTATTCATCAGTGAACGGACGACTTCTACGCCCTGTTCCGACATTGAGCC
>JAYTXV010000071.1:0-10520 GCA_043742805.1 Caulobacteraceae bacterium
GCCGCCGAGCGCCATGGCGAACCGCGCTCCCAGCTCCCGGCCTTCCTCGAAATTGGCCGCGAACGCTGTGCGGACAGCCGCGAACCTCGGCGGACAGAAGCCTCGAATCTCGGTCACGACACGGCCTCCAGCCTGATCTCCAGATCCTTGCCGAACACCAGGGCGGCGACGTCGCTGACCGCCGTTTCCAGCGCGTCCGGCGGCGCGGCGCCCCCGAGCAGCGCGGCGGTGAATAGGCAGGCCAGCAGATCGCCGGTCCCGTTGGGCGCGAAGGGCGCGCGCCGGTGGCTGGCCAACCAGGCCTCTTGACCGTCGGCCCAAAGAACGCCGATCCCCGCGTTCATCGGTATCGAGGAGGCCAGCACCTCACGGCCAAGGCTTCTCGATGCGGCCAGGGCGCTGGGAATGTCGGTAACCGGTTTGCCGGACAACCGTTCAAGCTCCCAGGCGTTGGGCGCGATCAGCCGGGCGCGGGGGACCAGTTCACCGATCACCGCCTCCGCCACCGCCGCCTTCACATACAGTCCCTTGCCCGTGTCGCCCATGATCGGATCGACCACGATCAGGATGTCCGGTCGAAGCGCCTTGATCGCGTCGAGCGTCCTCGTTGCGGCGGAGACCTGGGCCGCATCGGCGAAATAGCCGGTGATCACCGCGTCCAAACCCGCGAAGGCGCCGGAGGCGGCCACGCCTTCCAGCATGCCCTCGAAAATCTCGATCGGCGTCGCCCCGCCGCCAGGCGGACCCAGGCCGGGATGTCGCCCGAACAGCACCGTCGGAACCAGGATCGAGTCGATTTCCAGGCCGGCCAAGGCCTGCGCCTGGAACCCGCCGCCGACGTTGCTGGCGGCCACAAAGCTGGAGAGAATGAGAATACCGCCCATGAGCGCCCGTTGTTCCCCATGCCGGGCCGCCGCGCCAGCGTCATTCGTTCGCCGGTGCGCCCCGTGTTGGGCGTCCGGAATTGCGCTTGGCCCAGGCGTCGGTTTCGTCCGATCATAGCCTCTATGGAAGAGCGTGAACTCACCGAACTCGCGACCCTGACCTCGGCGCCGCTGGGGCCTCCGGGAGAGACTGGCTGGCGCTTCGAATGAAACCCTGTCCGTGGGCTCCGGAACGGCGTGCCCGCGCCAGACATGAACGCCACCGAATTTGACTTCTGCGGCGGCGCGAGGTGCAATGTTCGCGCCGATCCCGAAGGGCGGTTAAGGGAGGATATCGCCATGTTGACGCAAACGCCGACGCGGGTCGTGCGGAGTTTTCATTCCGACAGCCGCCAGTGGGAGGGCTACCGGCCCCGCCCGGGCGATATCGTCATCGGAACGGCCGCCAAGGTAGGCACCACCTGGACTCAGCAGATCGTCAGCCTGCTTATCTTCCAGTCCCCGGAGCCCCGACCGCTGGGCGAGCTTTCTCCGTGGCTGGACGCCCGCTTTTTGGCGCCCATCGAGGTGATGCTTCCCTCGTTGGAGGCCCAGACTCACCGCCGGTTCGTCAAGACCCACCTGCCCATGGACGCTGTGCCGATCCACGACGAGGTGCGTTACATCCACATCGCCCGCGACGGCCGCGACGCGTGCATGTCCTATCTGAACCACCTCAACAGCCACACGCCGGGCGCCTGGTCTCGATTCGACGAAATCGGCCTGTCGGACCCCACGATCGGCCATACGATGCCACGGCCGCCTCGCACCGCCCGAGAGTTCTTTCACTATTGGATTGACGCGCCGGGAGAACACACGGGCGGCGGCTTCTTCGACTTGGAACGCACCTATTGGAGCCGGCGACGGGCTACCAATGTTCTGCTGGTTCACTATGCGGACCTGAAGGCCGACCTCGACGGTGAAATGCGCCGGATCGCGGCGTTCCTGGACATCGGGGTCGATGATTCGATCTGGCCCTCGCTGGTCGAGGCGGCCAGCTTCGAGGCGATGAAGCGTGACGGCGACATCCTACTGGCCGGCATGGAACGCGGCTTAGAGGGCGGTCACCGCAGCTTCCTGCACAAGGCCACCAACGGGCGTTGGCGCGGCGAGGTGGACGTGGCCGACCTCGACCGCTACCGCGAGAAGATCGAAGCGGCCCTCGCGCCCAACCTGATCGCTTGGCTGGAAGGCGGCCGGGCCGTCGCCGGCGATCCGCGCGACACGGCGGACTGAGCCCTATCAAGGAGACGGCCCGGCCCAAATGCCCCGTAAAACCACCGTATTAACGGTGGTTTTACGGTGAAAATCGGGAAGAAACCGTCCCGGGTCGCCGGAGCCTATCCCCTAGTAGCGATAGTGATCCGGTTTGAACGGGCCGGCCTGGGGGACGCTGATGTAGTCGGCCTGGTCCTTGGAGAGGGTGGTCAGCTTGGCGCCCAGCTTGGCCAGGTGCAGCATGGCGACCTTTTCGTCGAGATGCTTGGGCAAGGTGTAGACCTTGGTCTCATAGGCCGCGCCGTTCGACCACAGTTCGATCTGGGCCAGGGTCTGGTTGGTGAAGCTGGCGCTCATCACGAAGCTGGGGTGGCCGGTGGCGTTGCCCAGATTGACCAGACGGCCTTCCGACAGGATGATCAGCTTCTTGCCGTCCGGGAATTCCACATGGTGGACCTGCGGTTTGATTTCGTCCCACTTGTAGTTACGCAGGCCGCTGATCTGAATCTCGGAGTCGAAGTGGCCGATGTTGCAGACGATGGCGTTGTTCTTCATCCCCCGCATGTGTTCGACGGTGATCACGTCCTTGTTGCCGGTGGCGGTGACATAGATATCGGCGCGGCCGAGTGTGTCCTCGATCGTCTGGACTTCATAGCCTTCCATCGCCGCTTGCAGCGCGCAGATCGGGTCGACTTCGGTGACGATGACCCGGGCGCCGCCCTGGCGCAGCGAGGCAGCCGAGCCCTTGCCCACATCGCCATAGCCGCAGACCACCGCGACCTTGCCCGACAGCATCACGTCGGTGCCGCGGCGGATGGCGTCGACCAGGCTCTCGCGGCAACCATAGAGGTTGTCGAACTTCGACTTGGTGACGCTGTCGTTGACGTTGATGGCGGGAAACGGAAGCTCGCCGCGCTCGGCCATCTGATAGAGGCGGTGAACGCCGGTGGTGGTCTCCTCGGACACGCCCTTGATCGCCGCGCGGATGGCCGAATAAAAGCCGGGCTTTTCCTTCAGATACCGCTTCATCGTCCGATAGAGCGCCTCTTCCTCCTCGTTATTGGGATGATCGAGCAGGGTGGGGTCGAGTTCGGCCTTTGGACCCAGAACGCAGAGCACGGTGGCGTCGCCACCATCATCGAGGATCAGGTTGGGATAGCCGCCATCCGACCACTCGAAGATCCGGTGGGCATAGTCCCAATATTCGTCCAGGGTCTCGCCCTTGGTCGCGAACACCGGGGTGCCCGTCACCGCGATGGCGGCGGCGGCGTGGTCCTGGGTGGAGAAGATGTTGCACGACGCCCAGCGCACATCGGCGCCCAGGGCCTGGAGGGTCTCGATCAACACGCCGGTCTGGATGGTCATGTGCAGCGAGCCGGCGATCCGCGCGCCTTTCAGCGGCTGCGACGCGCCAAATTCCTCACGCAGAGCCATCAGGCCCGGCATTTCGGTTTCGGCGATTTCCAGTTCCTTGCGGCCCCAGGGGGCCAGGGAAATGTCTCTGACGAGATAATCGGCCACGCGTTGGGCTCCTGCTGAGTGATGAGCGGCTCTATAGACGCCGCCGGTCGTCACCGCAAGAAGACATAAGGATATCGTTATATCTTGCTCTCAGCGGTCCTCTTCGAACCGCATCTGCACCAGCCGCGCCAGAGCCGCCGCCGCTGCCGGGGCGTCGACCCCGTCGGCCACGATGTCGATGGTGGATCCGGGGCCGGCGGCCAGCATCATCAGGCCCATGATCGACAGGGCGTCCACGGTCTGATCCTCGCGGGTCACGCTGACCTGGGACTGGAAAGTCCCCGCCAGCTTGACGAACTTGGCCGACGCCCGGGCGTGCAGGCCCCGTTCGTTGACGATCTCAACAGTGATCTTGGATCTCACTTCTCGCCGGCCAGGACGTAGGAGGCGACTGAGATATATTTTCGCCCCGCCTGTTGGGCGTGGCTGACGCAGGTATCCAGGGGCTCCTTGCCGCGAACGCTGGCCAGCTTGATCAGCATGGGCAGGTTGAGGCCGGCGATCACCTCGGCCTTGGTCTGTTCCATGACCGAAATCGCCAGATTGGACGGGGTGCCGCCGAACATGTCGGTGAGCAGAATCACCCCCTGGCCGCTGTCGACAGTGCGGCAGGCGTTGAGGATATCGCGGCGTCGCCGCTCCATGTCGTCGTCCGGGCCGATGCAGATGGCGGCGACGGCGGGCTGAGGCCCGACGACGTGCTCCATGGCGTGGATGAATTCCTCGGCCAGTCGCCCGTGTGTCACGATAACGAGCCCGATCACGCGTAGACCCTCAAAGCCGCTATCCTCTGCAGTCCGATGGCCCTGGAACAAAGCCGCGACCGGGTTCGACACTTGAAATATGGAACAAGAATCGGATCCCTTCGGAATCCTGATCGTATCATCGTGCCCATGGCCCCAGCACGCCGGTCGAGCGGCGTCGCAGCACCTGATACGCTCGTTAGGGGCGCGCTCCAAGATGTTCAATAGCGCGACTTATCTTCGCGGGTGCGGAATTTTCAAACGACCAGATGTCCATTACCGGCACCGCCGCGCCGAGAAGGTCAATGAACATCGACTCTGGGTGGCGTTCAACGGCGTCGGGGGTTGTTTTGCACTGCACCGAAAGCACGATCGGCGCCAGATTCAGAACGGCCATCTGGATGACGCCCAAGCCGCGAACCTCGATCAAACCATGCAGAGGTCCGGGAGCGCGGCCGAACAGCCGTCCGGCCGCCAGGAACAGCACGGTCCGGTCGTCCGCCACCAGATGAAAGCCCTGGCCGATCGCTCGCAGCGCCAGATCGCTCTTGCCCGAGCCCGACGGGCCCTGGATCAGGACACCCCGCCAGCCACCGCCCAGGCGCAGGGCGATCAGTCCGGCGTGCACGATCATGCCAAGGGCATCGCGACGCGAAAGCTGGCCCCCAGGACCTGATCACCCTTCACGCGGTTCTCGGCCCAGATCCGCCCGCCGTGAGTCTTGATGATCTGGCGGGCGATGGCCAGACCCAGCCCCGAATTGCCTCCGAACGCCGCGCCCTTCGGCCTAGAGGTGTAGAAGCGCTCGAACACCGTCTCGAGATTATCCGGCGGCACGCCCGGGCCGTCGTCCTCGACCCGCACATTCACCTCGTGCCGTGTCCGCGACAGATACACCCGAACCTCTCCCCCCGGCGGGCTGAACGAGCGGGCGTTGTCCACCAGATTGCGGAACACCTGACCGAGCGGTCCTTCCCGGCCGATCACCCTGACCGGCCCCGAGGCATTGGCCGCGGCAAAGGTCACGCGAACCTCGCCCGGCTTGCCGGTGGCGGTGTAGAAATCACAGATATCCGACAGCAGGCGCGCCACATCCATAGGCGAGGGGGTGTTGCGAGCCAGCTCGGCATCGAGACGCGAGGCGTTGGAGATGTCGCTGATCAGACGGTCCAGGCGGTTCACATCGTGATGCAGGATAGCCGTCAGCCGCTGGCGCTGGGCGTCGGTCTTGACCAATTCCAGGGTTTCCACCGCCGACCGGATCGAGGTCATCGGATTGCGCAGTTCATGCGAGACGTCGGCGGCGAAGCGCTCGATCGCCACCATCCGCTCCGAAAGCGCCACGGTCATGGTTTCCAACGAGCGGGTCAGGTCCCCCAGCTCATCTCTGCGTTCGGCGAGATCGGGCAGCGAGATAGACCGCGCTCGCGACAGCCGCACCTGATCGGCGGCGCGGGCCAGCCGAAGCACCGGAACCGCGATCCTCTGGATCAACAGCAGCGATGAGAACAGCGCCACACCAACGGCGATCAGGGCGAAGGGCGCCAGAGCCATGCGCTGGGCGGCGACGATACTGTCCACGTCGTCGGATTCCAGGGTCAGCACACCGAGCACCGCCCGCACGTGGCGGATCGGCACGGACACCGAAACCACTCGATGACCATCTTCATTGATGCGTACGTCCGAAGTCGCGCCCCCGGTCAGGGCGCCGGCGACCTCACGGGCCAGATCCAGCCGCGCTTCCTGCGCGTGCTTGTCATTGGAGAACGCGGAACCCCGCCGGCGGGGCGCGGCCTCGCCGTGGGCCGCGGCGGGCGCCGGCCGGCTCGACCTTACCCGGTTCGCCACCCGGTCGGAGTCGGCCAGCAGACGGCCGCGGGTGTCATAGAGGCGAGCGCGCTGCGAGACGGGTATGAACAGCGATTGCAGGACGCGCCGGGCGACGTCGGTGTCCAGACTGGGGGCGGGATCTCCGCCGGTGGCGGTTTGATCGATGACCGTGGCGATCAGTTCACCCTGGAGACCCAGGCTCTCCAGCCGGCCTTCGATAAGTCCGGGCTGGGAATCGTTAAGGATCAGCGCGCCGCCGACGAGGATGGCGAGGCCGAGCAGATTGAGCAGGATGATGGTCCTGCCCAACCGTGAAAACAGGACCCGACGAGCGCCGCGGCCCGGCTGACCCCTGGATTTCCGGCGGGCGTCTGGATCAGGATTCGCGATATCGGTAGCCGACGCCATACAGGGTTTCGATCGCGTCGAACTCGGGGTCGACCTCGCGGAATTTCTTGCGCATGCGCTTGATGTGGCTGTCGATAGTGCGGTCGTCGACATAGACCTGATCTTCGTAGGCCGCGTCCATCAGATTGTCCCGGCTCTTCACGAACCCGGGTCTCTGGGCCAGGGACTGCAGGAGCAGGAACTCGGTCACCGTCAGCCGCACGGGCTTCCCCTCCCACAGGCAGTCGTGGCGGGCTGGGTCCAGGGTCAGGCGCCCCCGCTTGATCGCGCGGTTTTCGGCCTGGTCGTCGTCGCCGCCACTCGGCGGCGCGCCGGTCTCTCCGGTCAGGGGATCTTCGGGGTGGGCGCGGCGCAGCACGGCCTTGACCCGCTCGATCAGCAAGCGCTGGCTGAACGGCTTGCGGATGTAGTCGTCGGCGCCGAGGTTGAAGCCAAGGATTTCGTCGATCTCGTCATCCTTGGATGTCAGCATGATAACCGGCACGTTGCTGGTCTGGCGCAGCCGGCGCAGCACCTCCATGCCGTCCAGGCGTGGCATCTTGACATCGAGCACCGCCAGATCCGGCGGATCGCTCTCCAGGGCGGTCAGGCCCGCGACGCCGTCGTAGTAGGCTTTTACCTCGTGGCCATGGCTCTCAAGGGCCAGGGACACAGAGGCAACGATGTTTTCGTCGTCATCCACCAGAGTTATGCGAGCCATGAAAACACGGTCTTCCTGATCGCGCCCATATCGGCGCGCTGAACGCGAAACCTCTGTTTTCGCGAGAGGCTATCCTGCCTTAATTGGCGGGCGGGCGCAAATTTTTAGCTTGCCGCCGCGTCCATCAGGGCCGCCAGGGTCACGTCAAACTCGGTCACACCTTCGGCTTCGTGGGTAGTCAGCACCACCTCGACCCGGTTGTAGACATTGAACCATTCGGGGTGGTGATCGAGCTTTTCGGCCGCCAGGGCCATGCGTGTCATCCAGCCGAAAGCGGCGTTGAAGTCCTTGAACTTGAAAGTCTTGGTGATCGCGTCCCGGTCGCCGTCAGCGGCCGACCAGCCGGTGAGGCGCGTCAGGGCCGTCGCCGCGCCGATCCGCGCCGGACTGCTCACGCCGCAACCTCGGCCAGACCGGTCGCCCGCGCCAGATCGGCCAGTAGCTGCATCTCGCTGACCACCTTGATGGCGGTCATGCCCAGCGCCGCCGCCGGCTTGCAGTTCACCCCCAGGTCATCGAGATAGATGCAGTTGGCCGGAGAGACGGCCAGCTTGTCGCACATCATCTGGTAGATGCGCGGGTCGGGCTTGCGCACCCCGGCCTTGGAGCTTTCGATCACCGCGTCGAACAGGTCCATGATGGCCGCAGCGCGGGACGCGCCCTCGCGCGTCGCCTGCATGCCGGCGCCGTGGCCTTGGGCCATGTTGTTGGTGATGCAGCCAACTTTGAAACGTCGCTTGCAGAGTTCCAGCGCCGCCACCACCGCCGGCCGCACATCACCCGACAGCAGAGGCAGGATGTCGGCGCCTCGGACCGGATGGCCGAGCGCCGTGGATTCCCCCAGGAAAGCGGCGTCGAACCCCGCCGCGTCGATCTCCGCCCGCTCGAACCGCGCCCAGGCGTTGTGGTCGGGATCGGTGGCGTTGATCCCCCGAATGAAGTCCACCGGCAGACCCTTGGCCCGCTCGAAGCGGTTGAAAGCCTCGAACGGCGAGGTGGTGAACACCCCGCCGAAATCCCAGATCACCGCTTCGATAGTCAAAACACCGCACCCTCAAGCCTGCTCAACTTACCGGCTGACACCTAGGGGCGCCCAGGGTGAGGCGCAAGTTCGTATCGCGCACCCAGCGGCGTCAGGGGTGATCGGTGCGATCGCCCCGCGAACCGCCGTTGTCGCGGTCCTGACGCGGCGCGGGCCGCTGTTGCGCCGCAACCGGTGGCTGAGGCGCATGCTCCGGCCTGACCGCCACGCTCGGCGGTTTCGGGGGGGCGAAGTCTCCGCCGGGTCCCTGCGGGCCTCGGAAGGTCGGGCGCGGGGCCACCTGTCCCGAGGGAGCGGCGCCCTGGAAACCCTGAATGCCGGGTCGCTGGAATCGCTGATCGCTCGTCGGTGCTGGGCGATAGCCTCCGTCCCGCGCGCCCTGGTCGGGACGTGGAGCATAGACGGGGCCGCCTGATCCGCCGCGAGCGGGCGCTACTCCGGGCGCTCTCAACTCGCCTGGGCGAGGCGTCGCGGCGACCGGCGGCGCGCCGTGATTGACGCTCGCCCTCAGGGACGGGTCGGAGCGGGCCAACTGGAAATGCCGCATCTGATCGCCGGTCGGCGCCAGGTGGCGTTCGCCGAAACGGGCCCGGTCCTGATCCGAAGGCCGGGCGCGCACACCGTCCCGCCCGCCGTTAAAGCTCACCCTGTCGTGGTCGCGAAAGCGGGGAACCTCGCGGTCATAGACATTGCCGAACTGGCCGTCGCGCAGGTTGTTGACCCGGCGGTTATAATAGAAGTCCCGCCCACGCCAGTATCCGCCATCATAGCCATAGCCGCTGTAGCCATAACCATAGTCGATGCCGCCGTAGAAGCCGACCGTCAGGCCCCAATAGCCGGAGGTGAACAGATAGGCGCCGTCGTAAAATGCCCAATAGCTGGGTGTCCACAGATAACCGACCTGGGGCGGCACGATCCAGGTTCCCGGAACCCAGTAATAGTCCTGGTCATAGTCGCCCCAGGCCCAGTAGCCCGGGGTCCAGATATAGCCGTAGCCCGGGCAGGGCGGCTGGTCGTAGTCGGGCAGCGGGGGCGGCGCGAGGTTCACGCGGACGTTGACGGCGAACTGGGCCTGGCTTGTGGCGGGCGCCAGAGTGGCCAGGCCGCCGCTGGCCAGCATCAGGGCGAGGGTTGCGGATGTGAGTGGGCGCATGACGGCTCTCGTTGGCTTCGAGGTGGACGCACCGACCCACAACGGGCCGACGGGGATCACACGCTCGGTGTGAGAGAGACACGTCTAATGGCGTCAAGCTGAACGGGGCGTCGTTCCCGCCGTTCAGCGGACATTCATCTTGCGGACCGGCGCCAGGGTGCGCAAGCTGACCACGGCGCATCCAAGCACCGCGACGATCACGAACGCCATAGGCCTGGCGGTTCCGTCCCTCAAGGCGCCGGCCAGCCCCGCCGCCGCGGCGCCGGCCCCGAACGACGCCGCGCCGAACAGCGACGAAATCGTACCGGATCTCAGGGGATCTACTCCCAGCGCCCCCACCGTTGCATTGGACTGGTTGAACCCGAAACTCGCCATGATCAGGAACATGGGAACCATCACGCCCCAAAGCCCGCCAAACCCGGTGACGGCGTCGATGGCCAGCAGCACCCCTCCGCCGAGGACGACCAGATTGGCCCAGCTAAGGATCACCTCGAAAGGGATGCGCCGGGCCAGCCTGGCGTTGACCTGGGTGGCCCCGATCAGGCCGACGGCGTTGGCCCCAAAGAACAGGCCAAACTGGCTGGGGGGCACATGGAAGACGCCGATCAGAATGTCCGGGGAGGCGGCGACGTAGGTGAACAGCGCGGCGCCCGAGAAAGCGCCCGTCAGGACAAAGCCCATCAGCCGGGGTTGTCGGAACACGGCCAGATAGCTGCGCAGCGGCGACTCGTCCCGAGCCTGAACGGCGGTGGCCTCCGAGCGCGATTCGGGCAGCAGGAAAAAGGCGGCGACAACGACAACGGTCGCGAAGATCACCTCGAACCAGAAAATCCAGCGCCAGTTGCCCACGGCCAGCACCCATCCGCCCAGCAGCGGAGCCAGTATCGGCGCCAGCCCCATGACCAGGGACAGCAGGGAAAAGATATGCAGCACTTCATTGTAGGCGAAGCGGTCGCGCACGATGGCCCTGGCGATCACCATG
>JAYTXV010000072.1:0-7520 GCA_043742805.1 Caulobacteraceae bacterium
ACGGCGAGATCGCTGGCCGGCGAGGTGAAAACCTCGTCGCCGTCAACGGTGTCGACCAGACTGGAGGCCAGGGCGGGGGTCGGGCGAGTGGCGGCCCCGGCAAGGGCGGTGGTCAGGGTGGCGCGGTCCTCGGCAATCTCACGGTCCAGTTCCGCGCGGGTGACGCCATAGGCGACCAGGCGGCGGACCTCGCGCTCGGCCGCGCCAAGGGAGTCCTTCCAGCCGGCCGGAGGCGAGACCGTCTCGACCACCGCGATCTTGGCCGAATGGAACATGTTCTGGAACGAGGCGCTGGCGCCCAGGAACGGCGGATGCTCGCCTCGCGCCATGGCGCCCAGCCGGCGGTTGAGCACCGCCAGGCCGAGAAACTCGACCGTCTCCCGGCGCTCCTTGTCAGCGGTGTCGGGCGAGGCGTCATAGGGCCGGGCCCAGGCGATCACCGCCCGCGTCGAGGCGCCCGGCTGTTCGACCAGCTTGACCATGGCGCCGCGAGACTGCACCTGGCCGAGGTCCGGCTCGGCGGTCGGCGGCCCGACCGGGCGCCAATCGGCGAACAGCGCCTTGACCCGCGTTTCCACATCGGCCGGGTCAAAGTCCCCGACCGCGATCAGGGTCGTCCGCTCGGGGCGATAGTTGGCGGCATAGAAGGTTCGCACCAGACTGTCCGGCGCGTTCTTGACGACGTCCACCAAGCCGATGGGAAAGCGCCGAGGCGCCAGTTGGTCATGCAAAAACAGATCGATCTGGGCCTTTTCGGCACGGTAGTCGGGGGTGTCGCGCAGACGTTCCTCCGACAGCACCACGCCACGCTCGGTGGCCAGGGCCTTGTCGTCGAGGGTCAGATAGCCGGCGGTCTCCCGCATCAGCATCAGGCCGGTGCCCAGGGTGTCGGCGTCGCTGTGAGGGAGGTCGAGCATATAGACCGTCTGGGTCCAATCGGTGAAGGCGTTGGTATCCGGCCCGAAGGCCAAGCCCTTGCGCTGCAGGATCTTGACCATCTGGTCGGCGGCCACGTGGGTCGAGCCGCGGAAGGCCATGTGTTCGAGCACGTGGGCCAAGCCCTGTTCGGACTCGTTTTCCTCCAGAGAGCCGGAGCCGACTCGCAGGCGAAGCGAGGTCTGGCCGCCGGGGGTGGCGTTCTTCATGATCGCGTAGCGCATGCCGTTGGACAGCACGCCGAACACCACGCCCGGATCGGGAGCGAGGTCGCTGCCCGTCTGCGCCCATGTCTGCAAGAGGGGGGCGGGGGCGGGTGGCGCGGCCTGCACCGCATTGGTCAGCGACAAGGCGACGACGGCGAGCGAGACGGCGGCGGCTGAACGATTCATAAGCTCTCCGAGCGAGACGCGGGCGAGCGCCGCGCGGGTCTACGACGACAAGCCTCTAGGTTTGGACCGAGGCGAAGTTAAGGTGAGGAAACCATGACCACAGACCCTAAACCCGCCACGTCGGCCACCCTGCGCGCCCATGCGGTGCTGGCCGCGAGCCTGCCGGCCGACACCGGCGAGGATTTCGCCGACGCGCGGCGCGGGTTCATCGACACCGTTCCCGACGGGCGGATCACCGACGCCGAGGGACGAGTATTTTGGAACATGGGATCGTTCGCGTTCGAGAACGACAGTGACGGCGAAGCCGCCCTGTGCCCGCCGACCGTCAACCCCAGCCTATGGCGACAAGCCCGTCTAAACCTGATCCACGGCCTGTTCGAGGTGACGCAAGGCATCTATCAGGTGCGCGGCTTCGACCTCTCCAACATCACCTTCATCGAGGGGGAGGCCGGCTACATCGTCATCGATCCGTTGATCTCCGCGGAGACGGCGGCGGCCGCCCTGGCGCTGCTGCGGCGCCATCGCGGCGACAAGCCGGTGACGGCGGTGATCTACACCCACAGCCATGTCGATCACTATGGCGGGGTGCGCGGCGTGGTCAGCGACGCCGATATCGAGGCCGGCCTGACCATCATCGCACCGGAGGGGTTCCTGGAGGCGGCTGTGGCCGAGAACGTGCTGGCCGGCAATGTGATGAACCGGAGGGCGACATATATGTATGGGGCGCTGCTGCCGCGTGACGCCACCGGCCATGTGGATTCTGGCCTGGGCAAGACGGTGTCGATGGGCTCGGTCAGCCTGGTCCCGCCGACGGTGAGCATTTCCCGGACCGGCGAGCGATTGACGGTGGACGGGGTGGAGATCGTCTTTCAGGTGACGCCCGACACCGAGGCTCCGGCCGAGATGAACTTCTTTTTCCCCAAGTTCGGGGCGTTGTGCATGGCCGAGAACTGCTCGTGCCACCTGCACAACCTATACACCCCGCGCGGCGCGCAGGTGCGCGACGCCAAGGCCTGGAGCTTCCACATCGACGAGGCGATGCGGTTGTTCGGAGCTGACACCCGGGTGATGTTCGCCAGCCACCACTGGCCACGCTGGGGCGGCGACAAGGCCGAGGCGTTCCTGAGGAAACAGCGGGACCTGTATAAATTCATCCACGACCAGAGCCTGCGGCTGGCCAATCACGGGCTGACACCGCTGGAGATCGCTGAAGAGATCGCCCTGCCCCCGACGCTCAGCGCAGAATGGTATACGCGGGACTATTACGGGACGCTGAACCACAACGCCAAGGCGGTCTATCAGCGCTATCTGGGCTGGTTTGACGGCAATCCGGCTAATTTGCACAAGCATCCGCCCGAGCAGGCGGGCCGGCGCTATGTGGCGCTGGCAGGCGGCGCGGCGGCGCTGCTGGCCAAGGCACGGACGGCGTTCGAGGCGGGAGACTATCGCTGGGTGGCCGAGCTGGTGAACCATCTGGTGTTCGCCGATCCGCACAACGCGGAAGCCCGCAACCTGCAGGCCGATACCCTGGAACAGTTGGGCTATCAGGCCGAGTCCGGACCCTGGCGAGCGTTCTACCTCACGGGCGCGATGGAGCTGCGCTATCCCAGGCCGCCGGCCAAACTGCCGAGACAGAGCGCGGCCGGCCAGTTGCGCGCCCTGCCCGCCGACAGTCTGCTGGATGCGCTATCGGTGCGGTTGAACGGGCCGAAGGCCGGGGCGACCGAACTGGCGCTGAACCTGGCCTTCACGGACACCAGCGAGACCTTCGCGGTGACGGTCGAGAACGCGGTGCTGCATCACCGGGCCGGCGCGATGGCGGGGACGCCGACGGTCAGCCTGACGCGCGGCGTGCTGACCGATCTGGTGATCGGGCAGACGACGATCGAGGCGACGATGACGGCCGGATCGCTGACCGCCGCCGACGGGACTGGGACGCTGGAGACGTTGCTCGGTTTGCTCGACCGGTTCGACTTCTGGTTCGAGATCGTCACGCCTTAGATTGGTCATCTAAGTCGGAATAGACTAAAACTTTATTCATGCTATAACATTTGCTCAGAATAAATTAATTAACCGAGTCTTCTGCGAAATAACACTTACAACGTGACATCTAATACACAATAATAGTTTATTGTTGAAAAATACTAACCACAATGTTTAAATATTGTTGTTAATTCTGACTGGTTTTTAGCGGACCGCAAACAGTTGACACCAGCCAGCGGGCACTATGTCGCCTTCGACTAGCTTGCAGAGACCAGCGCCAGCTGGATTGGCCACTGGGATAAACGAGGCGCACAGGCTGCAATACTGATCTCTCTTTGGGTTATATTGATAGCCGACGCTGGCCTTGGTGATCTTAGCCGAAGCGGCGCGCGAGCGCGAAACGCCGATCAGGCTAGCAGCCACGGCCAGGGCGCCGCCACCCAGCCACTGGCGACGATCAAGACCCAGGCGGCGCGGACCAATCATTTGGTGACGACCGCGCGCTGCATCGGCGCAAGCTTGGCCAGCAGGCGGTTCTGAGCCGGGAACGGGACACGTTCCTTGTTCATGGCTAGTTGCAAGTCCTCGGCGAGGGCATTGAAGTCTAGATTTTCCAGACCCATGCCGGCGTGAGCGGCCTTCATGTCCTGGCCGGCGTAGGCGCACGGGCCGCCGATGAGATAGCAGACCTGGGCCTTCAGCTCGAGCCGCAGGCGAATGAGGTTGCGGCCCTGAAAGCGCTTGGAGATGCGGGGATCGGCCACCCAGCGGTCAACCGAGTCGTCGATAACCCGGTCAATGCCCGGTTGTTCGTGGAAAGCCTTGTAGACGCTGATGCCGCCGATTGGGTTGCCGCCGGCGGGATTGTCGAACACAGGCGAGGCTGCGAGCGCCGGCAGGGCGAGGAGACCGGACAGGCCGAGGATCAGCCCAAAAAGAGAGCGACGGCCCTGGGTAACGGGGGTGTGTTTGGTCATGGGTAGGGTCCTGATGAATCTGTGAGTGTTTAGAAACCGGCCTGAAGCGAGACGAAGACGCCGCGCTGATTCTTGAAGGTGGCTATCGAGCCGAGGTCGACATAGGCCACGGTGGCCGACAGGTGTTTGTTGAGCGCATAAGCCGCGAAGACATCGAACCAGTCGTCTTCCTTGGCGAACGCCAAGTTACTGGGTTTGGTGCGATACTCTCCGCCGACCACCAGATGGCGAGTCAGCAGATAGCCCACCGAACCTTCGAACTCGGGGTGATAGGAATCACTGAGCGTGCCACCGAAACCGAGCAGCCCGGTCTGGTTGGCCTTGGTGACGCGCAGGGTGGTGTTAAGCACGAGGCTCTGGTTGAGCAGGATCTTGGTAGCCGAGACATAATAGTCGACGCCGTCGGAATGCTGGCCGCCCACGGCGTGGACGATCGGCCCCTGTTCGTTGTGTTTGTATTGCAGGCCCACGGCGACCTGAGGCAGCAGGCTGTCCTGGTCATAGACCGCGTCGCCGAACAGCTTAACCTTCGCGCCGACAATATCCTGATGGAATGCGAAGCCTCTACCCAGCCCAAGCGCGGCGCCGGTTGCGCCGGTATCAAAATCCTGGCGGGCGAAGGAAACCTCCACACGATCGAACAGTCCTACCGAGGCGCCGTAGGTGACGAAGTCGTAGTTTGACAGGCTGGCATAGCTGACATGGGCGTTGCCGCCGATGGAATTGCGGGTGCCGTAGCCGGAGATCACCGCCCAGGTGGCTAGGCCGCCGCCGGCCGCTCCTTCGATATTGCTGACACCCTGAGTCAGCAGAAGCCGGCCGCTGTCGGCATTCGGGATCACCTTAGGAGAGGCCTCGTCGGCATTAGCGATCCTGGCCATGGCGACACCCAGCGCGAACACGGCGGCGGCAAGTCCGCGAGGGATCAAATCGAGCATTGGTGTGGTCCTGTTTCGTCGTCGCCGGGCGAGTTCGCCTCACAGAGCTACGGAGTCGGGCCGACCAGGGATGCGACGGCAGCTCAGTATTTTCGCGGGCGACAGCACCGATCGAGGCGGAAGTTCGTAAAGACCGCCAACAAGTTGTTGCTATCTGGCGTCACAGCGACGCAAGGGCGGGCGTACGGTATGCATCTGGATAGCCAGCGGGAAGCGCTTTGCGCGGCGCTACTGCGTGCCGGGCAAGGAGAAGGCTCGGCGTTGAAGGAAGTCTATGACATGACCTCCGCGAAGCTTTTTGGCGTTTGCCTGCGTATCTTGGGCGAGCACACCGAGGCGGAAGACGTGTTGCAAGACGTGTATTTATCCGTGTGGCGCAATGCGGTGGCGTTCGACACCGCTCGGGCGAGCCCGATCACTTGGCTGGCGACGATCGCCCGCAATCGAGCCATAGACCGGCTGCGCGCGCGTCGCCCAGGCCGGTCGGTGGCGATCGACGCAGCGCTTCAGGTAGCCGATCCGCAGCCATCCGCCCTGACCCGCGTGGCGGCGGACCAGGATGTCGCCCGGCTGCACGGTTGCGTCGGTGAACTGGAAGCTCTGCATCGCAATGCGATCAGGGCTGCATTTCTGGACGGCTTTACCTACGAGGCCCTGGCCGACCGCGCCGGGGTGCCGCTAGGGACGATGAAAAGCTGGATCCGGCGGTCTTTACTAAAGCTCAGAGCGTGCATGGATCGATGACCGACCACGACCCCAGCTTCGAGGGCGAAGACCAGGATCGACTGGCGGCGGAATATGTACTCGGCGTGCTCGACGGCGAGGCGCGGATGCGGGCCGCCAAGCGATTGGCACACGACCCGACGTTCCGCGCGCAGGTCGAAGCCTGGGAGCGGCGTCTGGCGCCGCTGATCGAGGAGGTCGAACCGATTGAGCCAACCGCTGGCCTATGGGAACGCTTGGCCAGCTCCATCGCCCTAGCCTCAAACGTCACCCCGCTTAAAGTCAGGCCCAGGGTCTGGAACCGGATCGAAACCTGGCGAGTGGCGACCGGGGCTCTGGCCGCCGCCGCCGCAAGCCTGGCCATCGTCGTCGCCGTTCGGCCGCCCCCGCCGACACGCGTTGAGCCGACGCCGGCCGCCTTTACGTCGACGCTGGCGACCCCGGGCGGGCGAGTGCTGTTCGTGGCCCTGATCGATCCGTCGCGGGCTCGGGTGACGGTGATTTCGGTAGGACGGACAGAAAGTAGCGGGAGGTCGCCCGAACTCTGGATTGTCTCACAAGGCGGCAAGCCCAAGCCCGTGGGCCTTCTGGATATCAACCGGCCCCGGGCGATGACAGCGGCGGCGTTGCTGGACGCCGATCGGCACGCGGTATTGGCCGTCTCGCTGGAGCCGGTGGGAGGATCGCCCACCGGTGCGCCCACGGGGCCGGTAATCGCCACCGGCGCGCTGACAGCTCTCTAAGGCGACAGGTTGAGAGCTATCGACCCATCAAGCCGCTTCAGCCGCGGCCGACGGGGCGGCGTAGCGCCAGGTTTGGCCATGTCCGTTCGCGGCCGCCAGCTGGGCTGTGGCCAACGCCCAGTTCGGCAGGGCGTCGAACCAAGTCTCGAGATAGGCCTTCCTGTCATTCTGATAGTCGAGATAGTAGGCGTGCTCCCAAAGGTCGCAGACCAGCAGCGGGCTGGCCTCGTCGGTGACGATGTTGTGAGCGTCATGCGTGCTCTTGACGGCGAGCTTGCCGCCATCGGCCACTAGCCAGACCCAGCCCGAACCGAAGTGCGCGGCGCCTTCCTTGACGAACGCTTCACGCAGTTCCGCCAAGCCGCCGAACGACGATTGTATGGCCGATTGCAAATTGTCGCCGGGCTTGGCCGCATGGGGCGACATCGCCTCCCAGAAGAAGGCATGGTTCCAGGCCTGGGCGGCGTTGTTGAACACCGCGGCCTCGCTCGCGCCGCCGCCGGCGCTATGGCGGATCACGTCCTCCAGGCTGCCGGGCGACCGGCCAGCCTGATCGAGAAGCTCGTTGAGCTTTTTTACATAACTGGCGTGATGTTTGTCGTGGTGAAAATGGAGGGTTTTCGCCGACATCGCCGGCTCAAGCGCTTCATAGCCGTAGGGCAGATCGGGCAGACTGAACATGGGGAGGTGCTCCTGTTGAGACCCAAACCCTCCGCTAGGGGTTTGGTTCATGCTTTTCTTCAATTCATCGTGTCGTAACCCCGTCGGCCCCGGGATTATAGGTCCGCGCTTCAATCTCCTCGGCCTTGCAGTGAATCCAGTCCATCA
>JAYTXV010000073.1:0-1753 GCA_043742805.1 Caulobacteraceae bacterium
GGGGCCATGGGGACACTCGGTCAGCGCCGCGTTTGGATGCGCGAGGTGCGAGAGCTGGTCGGTGGCGACCCACTAACCCCGTTCGCCGAGGTCGCCGTCGGTTGCGACTTCGCCAGCCCCTTCGCCAACGCCGGCGATAAAGGCCTCGCCTATATCAACAGCGACGTGACGCTCTATCTACACCGCCTGCCCATCACGCGATGGGTAGGATATGAGGTCGTCAACCACCACGCCACGGATGGCGTCGCCATCGGTGAGTGCGTTCTCCACGACGAACAAGGGCCCATCGGCACGGCGACCGTCACCGCCCTGGCCCAGACCCGAGGCATGGCGGGGTAGGTTTTGCCAGCTTCAGCTCTGTCGCGAGAGTAGACCTCTGCCAATGACGTTGGCCTGGATTTCGGCGGCGCCTTCGAAAATGTTAAGGATGCGGGCGTCGCACAGAATGCGGCTTATCTCATATTCCAGCGCGTAGCCGTTGCCGCCGTGGATCTGCACGCCGTTGTCGGCGTTGGACCATGCCACCCTGGCGGCCAGAAGCTTGGCCATGCCCGCCTCGATGTCGCAGCGGTCACCGGCGTCCTTGGCGCGGGCCGAAAAATAGG
Organism: Caulobacteraceae bacterium; assembly: GCA_043742805.1. Lineage (GTDB taxonomy): Bacteria > Pseudomonadota > Alphaproteobacteria > Caulobacterales > Caulobacteraceae > Acaudatibacter. The sequence goes on from JAYTXV010000073.1 coordinate 606, forward strand.
TGAGTTCGCGGGCGATCACCGTCTCAACCGCCATCATCGCGATCTTGTCGGATGTGCGGGGAAAGGCGATCAGCGGCTTGCCGAACTGGCGCCGTTCCACTGCATAGGCCAGCGCCAGATCCAACGCCTTGCGCGCCACGCCGATCGCTCGGGCGGCGGTCTGGATGCGGGCGCCCTCGAAGGTGGCCATCAGCTGGCGGAAGCCCGCGCCCTGAGCGTCGCCCAGCAGCCCCTCGGCCGCCACCGGGAAGTCGTCGAAAGCCAGCACATATTCTTTCATGCCGCGGTAGCCCAGAACCTGTATCTCGCTGCCTGACAGGCCCTCGTTCGGGAAGGGGGCTTCGGGCGTCCCGCGGGTCTTGGCCGCCAAAAACAGCGAGAGGCCGCCATGGCCGGGCGTCTTGGAATCGCTACGCGCCAGCACCGTCATCAGGTCGCTGCGCGAGGCGTGGGTGATCCAGGTCTTCGACCCGGTGATCCGCCAGGACCCGTCGTCAAGCCGCCGCGCCCGGGTGGAGAGCGAGGCCAAGTCGGAACCGACATCCGGCTCGGTGAAGACCGCGGTGGGCAGGACCTTTCCGGCGGCGATCGCCGGCAGCCAATGGGCTTTCTGTTCGGGGGTGCCATGGGCTCCGATCAGGTCACCGGCGATCTCCGATCGCGTGCCCAGGGACCCGGCGCAGATCCAACCGCGGCTCAGCTCCTCTGAGACCACGCACATGGCGAGCTTACCCAGTCCCAGCCCACCAAATTCAGGCGAGATACAGACCCCGAACACACCCATTTCGCCCATGGCCCCGACGATGGTGTCGGGAATCAGCTCGTCGGCCAGGTGCCATTTCTGAGCGCCGGGGGCGACTTTCTCTTCGGAAAATCGGCGAAACTGCTCCCGGATCATGTCCAGCGTCTCGTCGCCGAGCGTCTCGTCGGCCCTCCAGCCTTCGGCCAGCAGGGCCACCAACGCGGCGCGGGTCTCTGGCGTGTTGCCATCGTCCAGAAAACTGCCCACGTCGGCGTCCGCGGCGAGAGCGCGGGCCGCCGATCCGGCGCCGAGGTCCGCCGGCCGGGCGATCTCGTTCTGGCTCATCGGAAGCCCGCCAAGCAGCTGAGCCAGGTATTCGCCGAAACCAATCCGCACGATCAGCGCC
>JAYTXV010000074.1:0-8294 GCA_043742805.1 Caulobacteraceae bacterium
GGCGGTGGCGGTGACCGCCAGGCGAGGAACCCCCGGAAACAGGTCCGCCAGACGTCCCAGCGCCCGGTATTCGGGGCGAAAATCATGACCCCATTGGCTTACGCAGTGAGCCTCGTCCACGGCGATCAGGGCCAGCGGCGCGGCCGACAGACGCTCCAACGCATAGGGCTGCATCAGGCCCTCGGGCGAGAGGTAGATCAGATCGATCTGGCCGGCCGCCAGACGACGCCACGTCGTGTTGCGCTCATCCGGCGACAGCCCTGAATCCATCCGCGCCGCCGAAACGCCCAGCTGGCGCAGCGCCTCGACCTGATCGCTCATCAGGGCGATGAGGGGGGAGACCACCAGGCCCACACCTGGCCGCAGCAGGGCCGGAATCTGATAGCAGACGCTCTTGCCGCCACCGGTGGGCAGGACCGCCAGAGCGTTGCGGCCCGCCAGCACCTCGACAATGACCTGGCTTTGCAGCCCGCGAAAATCGGCATGGCCGAACGTGTGGCGGAGAATCTCGCGGGCATCGTTAAGGGAGGGAATCACCGGGCGTTTATGGCAGGCGTCGCGACGCGCCGAAAGCCGCCTCACAACCCGCCCAGCACGCGGTCTTAAGCCTTCCTCAACGCCCTCGCGCCATATCTCGGCTTCCGCTATGCAAGTGCGGCGGGGCGCGGGAACCTAGTCCAAGGATGGCGCATGACACAGGCTGAAGGCGGTGGGCCGCCGTCCCGGCGTGGGCGCACCCCGCTGGGAGCTCTGCTTTACTGGACATTGGTCCTGGGCGTCTGGGGGCTGATCTTCATCGTCGGCTTTCTGGCGGTGTTCGCCACCGACCTGCCGGACACCTCCAAGCTCTACGACGTCAAGCGCCAGCCCTCGATAACCTATCTGGATCGTTCCGGCGCGGTGGTGGCCGTTCGCGGCAGCCAGTTCGCGCCGCCGGCCGACATCAACGCCCTGCCCCCCTATGTCCCGGCCGCTTTCGTGGCGATCGAGGATCGGCAATTCTATCATCACCTGGGCTTCAACCCCTGGGGGATGGCGCGGTCGGGAATCTATAATCTAAGCCATCGCGGCGGCCCACTGCGGGGAGGCTCGACGATTACCCAGCAGTTGGCGCGCAATCTGTTCCTCAACGAACGCCAGAACTATCGCCGCAAGGCCCAGGAATTGATCCTGGCGGTCTGGCTGGAGCTGCATTTCAGCAAATCACAGATCCTGGCTCTGTATCTGAACAGGGTCAGTTTCGGCGGCGGCGCCTATGGGATCGAGGCGGCGGCCCAGCGGTATTTCAATAAGCCCGCCTCAGACCTGACACTTGGCGAAGCGGCCCTGCTGGCCGCCACCATGAAAGGGCCGACGCGATACAATCCGGCCGCCAACAGCGACCGGGCCGCCAAGCGCGCGACACTTGTGCTTCAGGAGATGCAACGGATGGGCGCAATCACAGCGGCCCAGCGGGACGCCGCCTTCAGCCATCCGGTTCATGTCTCGGCGCGGCTGGCCAATCAGCGCGCGCAGTATTTCGTCGATTGGCTCGACACCCAGGTTCGCTCTCAGGTGGGCGAGCCGACAGAGGATCTGGTGGTCGAGACCACCCTTGACCTGCCGATCCAGGCTGCGGCGGAGCAGGCCATCCGCTCGGGGGTAACCGGCCATGCCGGCGAGGGCGTCCAGCAGGGAGCGCTTGTGGCCATGGACGGCGAAGGCCGGCTTCGCGCCTATGTGGGCGGGGCGGACTATGCCGAAAGCCAGTTCGACCGGGCCACCGCCGCGCGCCGCCAGGCAGGCTCGGCCTTCAAGCCATTTGTCTATCTGACCGCCATGGAGAACGGCCACACCCCCGACGAGCCGGTGGTGGACGAACCGATCACCATCGGCAACTGGACGCCACGAAACTATACCGGCCGCTATCTGGGCGCGATCGACCTGCGGACGGCCCTGGCCCAGTCGATCAACACCGTCGCCGCACGGCTGGCCAATCAGGTAGGCACCGACAAAGTGGCTGAAGCCGCCCATCGCCTGGGCATCGCCTCGCCGATCCAGACCGACCCCTCGATGGCCCTGGGCGCGGTGGAGGTCAGTCCAATGGAGATGGCCCAGGCCTATGACGCCTTCGGCAACGGCGGGTTCAGGGCCCATGGTTATGGCATCGAGCGCATCCGCACCGCCACCGGCAAGGTTCTCTACGACCACGCCGCCGCCCTGCCCGCCAGAGTGGCGGTCATCACCGAGCCCGCGCTGAGCGAGATGGATCAGATGCTGCGCGGCGTGATTGCCTCCGGCACCGGCGCGCGGGCCAGGATCGGCGGCTATGACCTGGCCGGCAAGACCGGCACCACCAGCGACTACAAGGACGCCTGGTTCATCGGATTTACCGGCGGCTTCGTCACTGCGGTCTGGGTCGGCAAGGACGACAACACCCCAATGAAAAAGGTCACGGGTGGTGGCGCACCCGCCGAGATCTGGCGGGACTTCATGGTCGCGGCCCTCCCACGATTGGCGGCCCAGCCCATTCCCGGCGGCCCGGCTCCACCCCCCACGGCCGCCGTTGACGCGGCCGACGCAGCACCCCCGGACGATGCCCCACCGCCAGATTCCGAGTCTCCGCAGCCCGAGCCACAGTCTCCCCGAGGGCGGGGCGAGCCCACGCCCTTTTAGGCCGACGCCTTCGCCAGAATGGCGTAAAGCGTCGCGCCGTGGCGACGCAGCCAGGCGCGGTGCGGTTTCTCGTCCCCCACGAGGGTCCGGACATGAGCCCAGAATCTTGGGCCATGGTTGGCTTCAAGCAGATGGGCGCACTCGTGGGCGACGACGTAGTCGGCCACCGCGAGCGGCGCCAGGGCGAGACGCCAGGAAAGCCGGATCGACCCGCCCCGCCCCGGTCCGGCCGGGGTGCAGGATCCCCATCGGGTCCGGGCGTCGATCAGCGCCGTGGATGGCTTGGGCGCGCCCAGAGCCGCGCAGTGAAATTCGACGCGCTGGTCATAGGTGATGGCGGCCTGGCGGCGAATCGCCCGGATCACCAGCCCCGGATCAACCGCGCCTTCGCCGCAGCCGACCAGTCGAAGGCCCGCCGCGTCTGGTCCGCCCTCCAACCGGGGCCGGCGCCCGTCCGGTTGCAAGGTCCAGGGCACACCGAAGACGCCAAGACTGTCGCCGTCGGCCACAGGCGGATCGACCGGAGCGGTCTCGGCCAGGCGATCGGCCAACCAGGCCTGGCGCGACCGGGCGAAGGCAGCCGCGTCGGCCAGGCGCCGTTGGGTCGGAGCCACGGCGATGGCCACGCCTTTAACCCTATCCACCCTGAGAGAAATCCGCTTGGCCCGGGCGTTGACCTTAAGGCGAACCCACAGGCCGCCGATATCAAGCATCTGGCCGTCGGCGTAGCGGGGTGCAAACAGGCTCATGGCGACTCGGGCGAAAGGGGATCGGCTCGCCTGTGTCTAACTCATGGTCTCGTGCCGGGCGATGAAGTCGCGCACGCGCGGATAAATTTCCTGGTCGAAACGGCGACCGTTGAAGACACCATAGTGGCCGACGCCCGGCTGAACATACAGTTCCCGCATGTTGTCCGGCGTATTGACGCATAGCGCGTGGGCGGCCTGGGTCTGGCCCACGCCGGAGATGTCGTCCCGCTCGCCCTCGACGGTCATCAGCGCGACATCGGTGATGGCGGCAAGATCGACTTTGCGGTCGCCCAGGGTCAATTCGCCCTTGGGCAGGAGGTAACGCTGGAACACAATGTCGATGGTTTCCAGATAAAACTCTTCGGTCAGATCAAGCACGCTCAGATACTCGTCATAGAACTCGCGATGCTTTTCCGCCGAGTCGCCGTCGCCCCTGACCATGTCGTCAAAATAGCGCCGATGAGCCTCCTGGTGGGCGGCCGCGTTCATGGACATGAAGCTGTAGAGCTGCACGAACCCGGGATAGACCCTGCGGAACGCGCCTGCGTAGGGCCAGGGCGCGGTGTAGATCATATTGGACTGGAACCAGGTGAATGGGCGCTCCTCCGCCAGCTTGTTGGTTACGGTCGGCGAAAAGCGGGTGTCTATCGGCGAGCCCATCAGGGTCAGGCTGGCAGGCCGCAAGGGATCATTATGCTCCGACATCAAGGCGGTGGCGGCCAGAACCGCCGGCCCTGGCTGACAGACCGCCACCACATGGGCGCGGCGGCCCAGGTGGCCCAGTATGGCGATGACGGTGTTTACATAGTCCTGAAAACCGAAGCGACCCTCGAGGATGGGTACGTCCCGGGCGTTGGCCCAATCGGTGACATAGACATCGTGATCGACCAGAAAGGTTTCCACCGTGCCGCGAAGCAAGGTCGCGAAGTGTCCCGACAACGGCGCGACCACCACAACGGCCGGCGTTTCGACATTGGCGCCCGCGGCCCGCAGCGCGTCCGGATCCCGGCGAAAGCGCCGCACCGTGACCCAGGGCGACGCCCAGGCGGTCTCACAGGTCACCGGCACAATCCGCCCGGCCACGGTCACCTGGTCGATCCGCCAGGCCGGCTTGCCATAGCGCCGCGTCAGATTGGCGAACAGATCGGCCGAAGCATAGAAATTGCGCCCCAGGTCAGTGTCGCCGGCCAGATTGAGCGGCGATCGCCAGAAGTCCCGAGCCCAGTGGGCCGCGGCGGTGAGGGGCGCGGTTGATCTGTAGGTGGCTTCATGAAGGGCGTAGAGCATCGAGCCTCGCTAAATGGCGTGATCTCGATATGGCCCTCCGCCTTATTCAAGTCCAGCGACGGTATACGCGCCGGAGGCGCGACATCACCGCCGGGATGCAAACAAGGGTTAACTCTGATCGGCCGAAGCGGCGGGAAACCTGGTAAGGTTCACTACGAATTCGATAAGTTGAAACTGCGGGTTCCGTGGGTGTCACGCGGCCAGGTCAAGACCCGCCCATGGCCGCGAGAACCTGGCGCGCGACATCCGGCGGCGGGGCCGTGACATCCAGGGGCCTGACGAACCGGCCACTGGGATCCATCAGATAGACCACCGCCGAGTGATCCATCGTGTAGGACGCGCCCTGGGGCGCCTTTCGGTAATAGGCATGATAGGCGCGGGCCACGGCCGCGATCTGGGCGGGAGAGCCGGTCAGGCCGCGGGTCGCCTTGGGAAAGGACGCACTATCCAGATAGGCGGCCAGGGCCTTTGGCGTGTCGCGCTCTGGGTCGACCGTGATGAACACCACCTGGAACCTACCGGACCGATCGCCCAGGCCGCCGACCGCCTGGCCGAGAGTCGACAGCGTGGTCGGGCAGACGTCCGGGCAGTAGGTATAGCCAAAGAACACGGCTGACCATTTCCCGTGCAGCAAACGCTCGTCAACGGCTGATCCGCTTTGATCCACCAGATGAAACGGTCCGCCGATGTCGCTCGGCGATGGCGGCCGATAGGTCGAGCGCCATGCGAACAGCCCAAGGACCACCGCCAGCACCGTGGCGACAAGTCCCGTCCATATCCAGGGTTTCATCTTGCTCTCCCGACCACGGTGGCCCTCGCGCGGCGAGCTTTTTGGGCGCATTCTCGCGATCATGCCACCGAGAACAACCCTCGCCACTCTGGTGTCGGCAATCCCCGGGGCAAACTCGGCGGGTCGCGGCGCGACCGAGGCTGAAGCCACGATAGCCCGCCCACGTCCGAGCCACCGGATAAACGGGCGCACGTTGGTCGTGTTGCGCGGCATATTGATCTTGGGACAAATTCAGATCGTGCTGGTGACTTGGCTGGTGCTGAAGTGGCCATTCAACCTCGGACCCTGCATGGCCCTGGTCGGCGCCAGCGTGGTGATGAATGTCATCCTGGCGCTGTCACCGCTGGCGCGGCGCCCGGCCCGGCCGTGGGAGATCTCCGCCCAACTCGGTTTCGACATCGTACAATTGGCGACCCTTCTGTTTCTGACCGGAGGCGTGGTCAACCCGTTCGCCCTGCTGTTGATCTTCCCAATTTCAGTGGGCGGCACTGCGCTGCCCTATCGCCACACCATTGGTCTTTGCGTCCTGGGTGTCATCGCCGCCATGGTCCTGACCATGGAGGCCGCGGCCCCGCCCTGGTATCATGCCGTCGGTCCGGGGACGGACTACGCCGTCTATCGGCTAAGCCGCTCTATGGCCCTGGTCATCGCCCTGGCGTTCGCGACAGTCTATGCAATCTGGTCGTCCTCGCAGGGCGCGCGGCGGGAACTGGCGCTTCACCTGGCCGAAACCGTGCTAGCCCGTGAACAGCGGTTATCGGCCCTGGGCGCGCTATCGGCGGCCATGGCCCATGAGATGGGCACGCCCCTGGCCACTATCGCCATCGTCGCGACGGAGATGGTGCGGGAGGCGCCGGAAGGCCCTCTGCGCGACGACGCCGTCCTGATGGTCGAACAGGCCCGGCGATGCCGGGATATTCTCCGCCGCATGGCCGAGGAGCCCGAACGCCAGGACGCCCTACATGAACGCATGAGCCTGCTGCAGTTCGTGCGGGAGATCGTGGAGCCCTACGCCAAGTCGCCCAATATACGCGTTGAAGCGGTGGTCAGCGGACCGCCGGGCATGGCCGCGCCGGACCTTTGGCGACGCCCCGAAATCATCCACGCTATTTCGACGATGGTGGAAAACGCTTTCGATTTCGCCCGGGGCGAGATCCTGTTGACCGCGCGCTTCGACGCTGAATACCTATCGGTCGAAGTGCGAGATGACGGACCGGGCTTTTCGTCCGCCATTCTGCCGAAGTTGGGGGAACCCTATGTCACTAGTCGCCCGGATGGACAGGGCTCCAGAACCGGTCACATCGGGATGGGCCTTGGTTTATACATAGCCAAGACCCTGCTGGAGCGTTCCGGCGCCCGACTCGCTTTTTCCAATGGTTCCCAGCACGGGGCTGTCATCAACGCTCGCTGGCGCCGATCGCGGATCGAAGCTCCATCGGCGGATGACAGATGAAATATTGCCCCGCGCAACTGTAACTTGTCGCACAGTGAAAGCCGGCGACATGTGACGCGATCGGTCCTGTCTGTTTGCTGAGTTCAACGGCAACGAGGACCAAAGATAACCGACGATATGATGAACTTGAAAGTTCTCCTCGACCGTCCGATCGAGGCCAACTGGCCTTATCTCCGGATCGCCGCCACCTGCATCAAGGTCCGCCAGAACGGCTGCGTCGTCTCGGTGGCTGTCATTGTCGCGGTGGGCGCCAACGTAAACGGCCGCGGCGAGATCAAGCGGCGCACGCAGATCGTGGGAAACTTCCCCGATGACGCGGCCATTGTCAGGCTCGTCGGCGCCGTCCTGCTCCAGCAGAACGACAAATGAGCCGTCCAGCGTTCCCGATACATGAGCCTGGAGTCCATCGCCGGCTTGAGCGATAGTCCAACTGCCAGCCTGCCGATCATGGCATCCTGATCAAGCCCGGCTTGCCGGAGATCTCGATGGCCTAGCCGTCGGACCTACACTACGCGTTGGAATACGATCAGACGCTTCGATGGATGACATGACGGGAACCACTCAAGCCGACCGAACACTGCTGTTGCTGGATGACGACAGCGCCCTGCGCTCGCGACTGGGCCGGGCGCTGGAGTCTCGTGGATTTCAGACTATCGCCGTTGAAACCGTTTCCGAAGCGCTGGCCGTTATCAGGGAGCGCGCGCCAGCCTTCGCGGTTCTGGATCTGAGCCTGGAAGATGGATCTGGCCTGTCGGTTGTGGACGCCCTGCGCGAAACCCGGCCGGACGCCAGGATTGTCATGCTGACCGGCTACGGCAATATCGCCACTGCGGTGGCGGCGGTGAAAGCCGGCGCCGTCGACTATCTGTCGAAGCCGGCCGACGCCGACGATGTCGTCAACGCTCTATTGGCCGCTGCGGGCGCCTCGCCACCGCCGCCGGAAAACCCCATGAGCGCCGACCGGGTTCGATGGGAGCACATCCAGCGGGTCTACGAGCTCTGTTCGCATAACGTCTCCGAAACAGCGCGCCGCCTGAACATGCACCGACGCACCCTGCAGCGCATCCTGTCCAAACGCGCGCCGCGATAGAACCACCGGGTCCGGCGATTTCCGAATCGGTATGCCACAGGTGGACACCGAGGACCGGGGCGCGTGAGCTGTAGCTTGGCTTGAACCCGTCCCCTCAGGTCGCAACCAGGGCGCGGCCGGCCGCCAGCCGCGCGAAGGCGATGGTTAGGGCCTTTCGGCGCGCGCCAGCTAAAGTGCTGATCGGCGCGTCCCTGAGCACGGCGCCGTCGAACGCGTCGGCGACGATCAGGCCCGGTCCGTCGGGCAGGATCTGGCGGGGAAACTCCGGGG
>JAYTXV010000075.1:0-7448 GCA_043742805.1 Caulobacteraceae bacterium
AAAGGCCCGCAGGGAACGCTGTACGGCCGCAACACCAGCGGCGGCGCGCTCGTGTTCACTTCGAACCGGCCCACCGACTACTTCACGGCCGATCTGCACGCCGAATACGGCAGTTTCAACACGCTGCAATTAGTCGGAGCGGTGGGCGGCCCTCTAGCGCCCGGACTGGACGCGCGCGTCGCGGCGGTGGTGAACCATTCGGACGGATACACCCACAATTCGCTGACCGGCGATCCCTACGACAATGTCCAAAATGAAGCTGTCCGGGTTCAATTTCAGTATAAGCCGAACGATAGGCTGAATCTATACTTCAACACTACGGTGGGATACGTGCGCAATCATCCACAGCCGTACGGCCACATCGGGGTGTTCGTTCCAGGCACGCAGAATACCCCCGCTCCGACCCTCTGCACACCCTCCCAGGCGTTCGCGGGCGGGTGTGTCGATCTCTACGGTTACGGCACGCCTCCATTTTGGAACGGCGCCTATGCCGAAGCGAAGGACCTAACCAATCTGGCCGCCGTCACCCAATTCCGTGCGGACTATAAGTTAGGACCGATTGCGCTCACATCGATATCGTCGTGGCAATATGACAAGAAATTTCACCCCGAGGATACGGACGGAGATCCTCTCACTCTGATACGAGCCACTTACGGAGTTAAGTCGAACACCTACACGCAGGAGTTCAGGGCGGCTCAAAGCGGGAAGAATTTCAACTGGGTCGCAGGGGCCTACTATCTCCACGAGAAACTCAACCAGAACCAGCCACTCTCTCTGTTCTATGACGGCGACCTCGGCGGTGGATTCGGTATCCAGCCCGGGCCCGGCGCTTTCGACGGCATCGCCCAGATCGTGCACGACAACAGCCGGCAGACGACGGATTCCGCAGCAGCATTTGCCCAGGGTGACTACACTTGGCGGCGGCTAACCTTGACTGTCGGCGGCAGATACACCTGGGAAAGCAAGACTTTTGACTACGCGCAGTCCAGCCAGTTCCAGCAAGGTGGTCTGGGTAACTACGGCCCCCTCACGGGATTCATCAATCCTCCCGAGCAGAAGCAAACGGCCTCGAACGCCACCTACCGCGTCGCGCTGAGCTATCACATCGCCGACCACATTCAGATCTACGGAAGCATCGCATCCGGATTCAAGAGCGGCGATTTCAACGGAAGCTTCCTAAGCAACGACCCCAATCAGGTATTGGTGCAGTTGCGGCCGGTCAAACCCGAAGACGTCACGGCCTACGAAATCGGCGAAAAGGCGACCCTATTCGATCGCCATCTCGTTGTGAACGCTGCGTTATTCTACAATGCCTACCGGAACGAACAGGTTTTCGCCAGCGTGATTTCAACGCTCACGATTGCAAACGGTCAGGTATTACCAATTTCGGCGCAAATTCTCGGTAACGCTCCGGCCTCGCATACCGAGGGGGCCGAGTTTCAGATCACCGCGGCGCCGTTCGAGGGTCTGACGATCGACCTCGAGCCGGCTATCCTGCGCACGCGCATGGATAATGGCTCTTTCCCCGGTGGGTTCTCGCTCACCGGCAAGGAACTGGCCAATGCCCCGAAATTCACCTTTACGGCCATTGTGCAATATCGCTGGGCGCTCACCAACGGTGATGACATCAATTTCCGATGGAACACGAATTATCGGAGCCATTACTGGTTTGACGCCACAAACGATCCGTATATTCAACAGAATGGCTATTTCCTGCACAATCTGAACATTAACTATGAAAGCAGAAATCATTGGGTCGTCGGCGTTTTCGTTCGCAACGTGGCGAATGAAAAATACAATCTGACCTCAAGTGACATTTCGAGTCCGTTCGGTTTTCTGGAGCCCGTCGAGGGACCGCCGCGCACCTACGGAGTGTCACTTTCCTATCACTTTTGACCATGACTACGCAGGGCGGCCGGCCGTGCGGTAATGAAAGCCGCCAAGGAGCAACAATGCCGAAGATGACCGCCACGGAGCCGCGCGGCGGTGCGCAGCCACCGGCCAAAAGGCCTTCTCAGCGACGGACCAAGATCAGGTTCGAGTTGCTCCTGGACGCGGCGGACAAGCTGCTCGCCGATCGAGAGACGACGGAGGTAGGACTCTACGACATCGCCGCGGTCGCCGGCGTTCCCCCGGCGTCCGTCTACCATCTTTTTCCCACGAAGGAGGCCGTTTTGGTCGCGCTGGCCGAGCGTTACCTGAAGGCGATGAGCGACTTCATGGTGCAGCCGGAGGACGCCGACAAGTTCGAGAGGTGGCAGGACTTTATCGCCACTGAAATGGGCAGGGCGGGCCAATTCTACAACGATCAACCCGTCATGGCGAAACTGTTCTTCGGCGCGAACGTCGTCAGGGACGTGAGGATGTTGGACGTAAGGAACGTGGAGGCCGCCTCCGGCTCGATCCATGGCCATATGAACGAGATCTTCCAGATGCCTTATCTCAGGAATCCCGATGTCAAGTTCGCCACCATGATCGGTGTGTTCGACGGTATTTGGATGACCTCCTATTCTCGCCACGGGCGCATCACCGAGCAGTTCGCCCGGGAGGCGGAGACCGCCGCCATCGCCTACTGCGGCACGTTTCTACCCGCCGTCCTACCGTTGCGGCGGCCCCGGCGCGTCTCGGAGCCATAGGCGTCATCGATCGGCTGCAACGCTTGGAGGGCGGAACCATGACCCCTGATAACCCCGTGGGGAGAGACAGCATTGCCAGCATCGCCACGGCCATGTGGCTGGGTACGGCGGCTCTTATGGTGCTCGGCATTCAGCCCATACTGCTGGCGGCCCTGGTCGCCGAGAACCGGATCTCGGACGCCCAGCTGGGGCGACTGGCGACCGTGGAGGTGCTGGCCATCGCGGCGGCCTCGGCGGTCGGCGCCGCCCTCTTCAGATCAGGGAGCATGCGCCTCAGGGCCGCCTTGCTTTCGGCTCTGCTCGGCGCGGTCGACCTAGCCAGCTGTTTCGCGCACGACGCGCTGGGATTGTTCGTGTTGCGCTTCCTCGCAGGGGGCTTCGAAGGCCTTCTTCTCGGATGCACCATCGTCATCCTCACAAGGACCGCCTCGCCCGACCGCGTGAACGGCATATTCCTCGCTTTTCAGACGATCCCCCAGGCGTTGGCGGCCCTTGTCCTGCCCATCTACCTGATACCACGGTCGGGCTCGAGCGCGGGCTTCGTGATCCTCGCGGCGCTCGCCCTCTCCGGTGTCGCGCTGACCCCGCTGCTACCCAGGACCTCTGGCGGCTCACGGGGACCGCGCCGGGAAGAGAACCGCGCGGGAGAGTGGATCTGGACTGGGGAGGTCCTCTGCGTCCTGTTGGCCATGACGCTGCAGACGGCCGGCATCGGCGCCTGCATGGAGTATATCGCTCAACTGGCCACCCTTCACGGCTTCTCTCCGCGGATCGTCGGCCTGGCGACCTCCGGAAACCTTATGGTCCAGGTTGTGGGCGCGTTCATCGTCGTGGCCGTCGCCTGGCGCCTCCCGTCCAGCGCCGCCCTCATAGTGGGGGCGGCGGCTCAGGCAGGCATGGCGCTGGCCTTTCCCGCGATGCCGACCGGCGGGGCCTACGTCTTCATGGCCTGCCTCTTCGGGCTCTTCCTGCTGGCGTTGGGTCCATTCCAGGTGGCATGGCTTATCCGGATCGAACCTACCCGGCGCGTGGCCCTTCTGATCACGCCGATAACGTTGGTGGGGTGGAGCCTTGGGCCGTTCGTGGCTTCCTTCTGGGTGTCTCCGCAAAGCAGCGATCCCGCGTTCCAGGTCGCCGCGCTCCTGTTCGTGGCGGCCGGTTCGGCCTACGGGCTCTCGTTGTTCCTCGGCCGCCGCGGCGCAAAGCGTCGGCTTTCAGTGCGCCCGGTCCAATAGTGGATCAATATCCGAGCCGCACGACGCCCACGCCTTGGATTCCCCAACCCGACGCCTTGACGATATCTTTGAACGGCGCCTAGTTTCGATATCTGTCGAGTATGAACGTCGAAGTGTGGCGCCGCACGGCGTGGACACGTCGATCCAGAAGTTTCATCTTCATTCCATCGAGCCAAGGAGTCTGGAATGTCCCGCCAAGTGACCCTCAAGGGTCGAGCATCGAAGGTCTTCCCCGACGGGATCTATGGCCACCTCTCCACCCGGTGGATGCCGGAAAACTACCCGCAGTTCTTCACATCGGCGAAGGGCGTCCGGATGCGCGATGTCGATGGCAGGGAATACATCGATTACATGTGCGCCTATGGCCTGAACCTGTTTGGTTATGGCGACGAGGAGATCAACGAGGCCTTCATCAGCCAGATTCGGAAGACCGACACGCTCACGGGAGTATCGGAGGTCATGGTGGAGTTCGCCGAGCGGTTCACCGGGATCGTCAAGCACGCCGACTGGGCGATGTTCGTCAAGAACGGGACCGACGCCACCACCTTGGGCGCAACGATCGCCCGCATTCACACCGGCCGGAACAAGATCATCATCGCGGAAGGCGCCTATCATGGCGCTGCGGCCTGGTGCGCCCAGTCGCCGGAGGGCGTGACCGCCGGCGAGCGGGCCGGCCGCATCTCCTGCGCCTATAACGATCTGGCGTCGCTGGAACGGGCGGTCGCGGAAGCCGGCGACGACTTGGCGGCGATCTTTGCCACTCCTTTCAAACACGACATCCTGATCGATCAGGCAGAGCCCGACGGCGCCTATGCACGTCGGGCTCGTGAGCTGTGCGACAGGACCGGCGCTCTGCTGGTGGTCGACGACGTCCGGGCGGGATTCAAACTGGCGCGCGACTGCAGCTGGGCGGTTGTCGGCGTCGAGCCCGACCTGTCGTCCTGGGGCAAGTGCATTGCCAACGGCCACCCGATCTCCGCGCTCCTCGGTTCGGACAAGGCGCGCGCCGCGGCCGCGAAGGTGCGCGCCACGGGGTCGTTCTGGTTCCAATCCGGCCCAATGGCCGCCGGGGTCGTCACACTCGACCGGATCATGAACACGCCCTATCTCGAGAACATCCAGCGGCTCGGCGCCAGCCTGCGCGCCGGCATGGCCGATCTGGCCGCCAGACATGGTGCCGGGCTGCGCCAGACGGGTCCGGTCACCATGCCGATGTTCCTATTCGACGATGACCCGAAGCTGGCCAAGGGCATGTTCTGGTGCGGCCAGATGGCGGACCGCGGGGTCTACATGCATCCGTTCCACAACATGTTCATTTCGAACGCCCTGACGGACCAGGACATCCAGATCACCCTGGCGGCGGCCGACGAGTCCTTCAAGGCGCTCGCGTCGGCCGGCTCGGAACTTGTCGGCAGTCGCCTGATCGCGGCCTAGGTCGCGTTCCAGGACGCCATCCGCCCCTCATTGTCCGCGACCGGATAAGCGTGCATGGACGCGACCGTCTCCTCGAACCCGACGAGCGCGCCCAGCGTGCCCACGCCGGAGGCCACGAGGCCGGCCGTCATGCTGGCGAAGCGGCAGGCGTCGAGGGGCGCCCAGCCGCGATCGAGCGCCGCAATGAAACCGGCGCAGAACGAGTCGCCGCAGCTGGTCGTGTCCACAGGTTCGATGGCGTAGGCCGGCACCGCGTGGCGCCCGCCTTTCAAGACGGCGAGCGCCCCCCGGCGCCCGTTCTTGATGATACAGGCTCCCGCGCCCTTCTCGATGAACCGGTCGGCCGCCACGGCGAGGTCGTCCGCCCCGCTGAGGAACACGGCCTCGGCGGCGCTGGGCATGAAATAGTCGATGAACGGCAGAAGGCGTTCGATCTCCTGGACGGCGGTGGGGCGCGGCCCGATCAGGTCGCAGGTGATGATCGCGCCGGCTTCCTTAGCGGCCATCAGGATTGTCGCGCCGGGACCGCCATCAGTGGAGCGGCCGCCGACAGCGGCGTAATGGACGAAGCGCGCCGCGCGCACGGCCTCGACCACCCGATCATCGACGGGAGGGGTGCTGCCCGCGCCCGCCATGTGATAGCTCGACCGGGTGCCGTCGGACTCCACAGTCAGCACGGTCGTCGATGTCTTTTGGCCCGCCCGGGTCACCAGCAGGCTGGTGTCGACGCCGGTCCGCTCAAGCCCGAGCCTTACGAAGTCGCCGATCATGTCGTCCCCGACCGCACCGGCGAGGCTGACCCGCACGCCGAGCTTCGCGGCGACAAGCGCCGCTCCGGCCGCCGTGCCCGCCGGCGCGCACGCGATCGCCTCGATGAGCGTGGCGCGCTCTTTGCGGGTGAGCTCATCGACCGGTCGCGCGACGATGTCGAGGGTGGTCAGGCCGATGGCGACGAGGCCGGAATTCATGTGCGAAACCTTCTAATGCGTCGGCGGGCTAGCCTTTCGCGCCGTAGCCGGCGCCCTTCATCTTCGCGAAGAACTCCCGCCACTCATCGTCCGTAAGGCGCGTCGGTTCACCCAGTTGGCGGGCCAAAACGTACTGGCGGCACATGATCTCCAGACGATGGGCCAGGTTGACCGCCGTATTCAGGTTTCTCCCTCGGCTGATCATGCCGTGGTTTGCCAGAAGACAGGCGGTTCTTTGCCCCAAAGCCGCGGCCGCATCATCGGCCAACTGTACGGAGCCGAAAGTGGAATAGGGCACGCAGGGCACGTCGACCCCGCCGAACAGCCCCACTAGGTAATGGAAGCCCGGCAGGGGAGCGTTCTGACACGAGACCGCGACACAGTAGTCCGAGTGGGTGTGTACCACGGCGCCCGCTTCGGAATGGTCGCGATAGATCGTCCAATGCATCCGCCACTCCGACGAAGGCGCGTGGTCGCCCGTCCAGACGCCTTCGGGGCCGACATAGACGACGTTTTCTTCGCTGATCGACGCCGCCGATGCGCCGGTGGGCGAGATGAGCATTCCATCCCCAAAGCGGCAACTCAGGTTACCCGATGCGAGTTCGTTGAGACGCAGGTCGCTGACGCAACGGTATTGCCTGACCAATTCGGCGCGCAAGTCTGATTCAACCGTCATTATGTTCCCTCCATCGGCCTACTGTTCATCCCGGGTTCGAGTAACCCCTCGACCGATGACGTACGAGACGTCAGGTATCTCAATACGATCGCCGCCTCGGCCCGCAATTCCGCAGCCCGCTCGGGCCGGCCCAGGCCCACGAACTTGTCCGCGTCCGCGGTCCGGCTCGCGACCTCAAGCTCCAGCAGGCGCCCCGCTTCGGCGTCATCAAGACTGAGGCGCGAGACCTCCGCCGAGCGGTCGCCGAACTGATGAACAGCATATCGCGGAACCTCGGTCTCTCCGGCGCTGCTCGCTTGCAAGGCGGAACGCAGACCGCGCCGCAACCGAGCCTTGGCGGTTTCGGCGGCGTCGGTCATCGCGTTCCTAGTTGCGCGCGGTGTCCACCAGCTTGTTCTTGGCGATCCAGGGCATCATGGCGCGCAGGCGGGCGCCCACTTCCTCGATACCGTGCTCGGAAGCCCGGCGGCGGGTGGCCTTGAAGCTGGGTTGGCCGGCC
>JAYTXV010000076.1:0-10347 GCA_043742805.1 Caulobacteraceae bacterium
GCGCCAGGATCGGCGAGCCTTGAAACCCAGGACCACCACCCTGCCCTCTCGCCTGGCATGGAGCGCCAAGCGCCGGCGCGAGCCTGGCGGGGCGGCGAATGGCGCGAGTATCTCAGTCTCGATCCGCACCCGGCCGAGCGCCAGCCGGATCTGCTCGACCTTCCAGTTAAGATAAGGCTCGGGCGCCCAATGCTGAAGCGCGCAGCCCCCGCAGTCGCCGAAATGCGAGCATGGGGGCGTGATCCGGTCGGGGCTGGACTCGATGATCCCCAGGACCTCGGCACGTTCACCGCCGACCCGCGCCAGCACCCGTTCGCCGGGCAGGGTCAGTGGCGCGAAATAGCGGCCGGAAATCCCGTCGCCCTGAGCACCGATGGTTTCGATGACCAGCTCGACGGGGTCGACTTCAGCCCCCTCCGGCCGCGCGGGCGGCGGCTTCACTTCAGGGACCCGAAATCGCTCCTGGGGGTTTTCGATCCGCCGGGTCCAAGAACTGGCAGGCGTTGGAGCCCAAGCAGGGAGGTCACGGCCGGCCCCAAGACGGCGGTGACGATCGCCTCCAGCGGCTGCTTTTTATACAACATCATGCCCATGACCACAGGAACTTCAAAAACGCGTCCAGATCAAGGCTCACGCCCCTCGTGCTGTCGACTTGGCCGGACAGGCGGCTAGGCTTGAGCTACTGAGGCCCGCCCTCGCTGCCAGGTTTGTGTCTTTCGGCTTGGCCACCACCCTGGCCGCCCTGCCCACCCTGCCGGTCGCCCCGCTGTTGAGGCTCCGCGCCAGGTCCGCCGCCATTGGGGCGCTGGGCTTCCTGACCTCGAGGCCCCGCGCGATCGACGGCGGGACCGTTCGAACCACCCGGCCCCCCAGGACCACCGGGACCTCCGCCGGAGGGTCGGCCACGACCCGGCTCTCCAGGGCCTGGCCCGGCGCGTTCAGGGGCAGGACGGGTCATTTGCGGCGCGCCGCGTTGATCGGGAACGGCTCGAGGCGCTTCGCGCACTGGAGCGCGGGCCGGCTCGGCGCCCTGGCGACGTTCCGGGGCCGTTTGGCGCATGGGTACGGCGGCCGCCGGACCCTGAGGCCGGGCGGGGCCGGCGCTGGTGACCACCCCCGCGCCGCGAACCACTCCGGCGCGGGGACTGGCGAGGATCGTCGGTGCGCCACGATTCACCTTGGCCCGGAGACTTGGTTCGGCGCGCGCGGCCTGGATCTGACGCTGCTGGTCGGCGGTTAAAGAGACACGCGTCGTGCGGGCGACAGCCCGCTGAGCCGCATTCGGGCGGACCTGCACGCCGCCGGCGCCGCCGTTGAAGCTGACCCGCCCAGGCGCTGCGCGGGCGACCGGTTGGTTATAGACGTTGGTTATACGGGTGTTGGTGATGTTGTTGACAGACCGATTGTAGAACAGTTGACCATTGCGCCATTGACCACCACCATAACCGTAGCCGCCGTAACCATAACCGTAGTCGATGCCGCCATAGAAGCCGACCTGGGTATCCCAGTATCCATCATTGAAAATATAGAGTCCATTGTTCCAGCCCCAATAGCCGGGCGTCCACAACAGACCGATGCGCGGCGGGCGCACCCAAACGCCGGGGACCCAGTAGTAGTCCTGAACCTGACCGTCCCAGGCCCAATAGCCTGGCGTCCAGATGTAGCCATAAGCCGGAATTTGTGGTTGATAATAGAAGGGGAGAGCTGGCGGCGCGAAGCCGACGCTGATGCCGATACTGATCTGCGCCTGACTGATTGTCGGCGCGCTGACAGTGACTGCGCCGAGTCCCAGGATCAAGGCCAGAGCGGTGGAAGTGGGTAGTCGCATTATCGTTTCCGTTCAGGACTTCGTTGCGGACGGCGAATATCGCTGTCTGACGCATTTCAACAAAACGTCATCAGGGCGCGAAGGTTCCCCGCGCCTGAGGGGCCGCGGCCCCTCAGGCGGAAGGCGGGTCATTGAACAGCACCCGCAGCTCGCTCTTGATAATCTTGCCATTGGCGTTGCGGGGCAGGGTTTCCGGCCAGAAGATCACCCGGATGGGCACCTTGAAGGCGGCGAGGCGCGCGGCGACAAAGGCGCGCAATTGGTCCTGATCGGTATGGGCGCCCGGCTTGAGCGTAACGACGGCGCCGGGCTCCTCGCCCAGGGTCTTGTGCGGAATACCCACCAGGGCCGCGTCCATCACCGCCGGATGGTCATAGAGGACGTTTTCCACCTCGATGCAGTAGATGTTCTCGCCGCCCCGGATCAGCATGTCCTTGGCCCTGTCGATGATGAAACAGAACCCCTCCTGGTCCAGGCGCGCCAGATCGCCGGTCTTCACCCAGCCATCCTCGAAGGTCTGGGCCGTGGCCTCCGGCTTGTTCCAATAGCCCTTCACGACCTGGGGCCCCCGGCACCACAGTTCGCCGACCGTCCCGATGGGAAGCTCCCGGTCTCCCTCGACCGTCATGATCTTAAGGTCGGTCACCGGCACGGCGGGGCCGCAGGAATCGGGGCGGTGGGAATAGTCCTCGGCGCCGTGGCTGGTGGCGGTGGCCGAGGTCTCGGTCATGCCCCAACCATTTCCGGGCTGGCCCTTGGGAAAGGTCTCGCGGATCTTGCGCACCAGTTCCGGAGCCGAAGGCGCGCCGCCATAGGCGACGCTTTCGAGCGACGACAGGTCGTAGTTGGCCCGCAACGGATGTTCGATCAGCTGCCAGGCGATGGTCGGGACGCCACCGGCCGATGATATCTTCTCGCGCTCGATCAGCTCGAAGGCGCCCACCGGATCCCAGCGCCGCATCATCGCCAGCTTGGCGCCGGCCAGCAGGCTGGGATTGAGAATCGCGAAGCAACCGGTGGCGTGGAAGAACGGCACCGATAACAGCGTCGCCCTTTGCGGCGCCTCGGGATCGGGCGCGGGCGGCGTCTCGCCGCGACGCAGGAACGAGCGCGCCGCCGAACAGCCCGAGGCCATGATATTGGAATTGATGTTGCGCTGCGTCGCCAGGGCGCCCTTGGGCTTTCCGGTGGTTCCCGAGGTGTAGAAGATGGTGGCGTCATCATCCGTGTCGATCTCGGCTTCCGGCAAGGACTGGTCCGGGAGTGTTGCCCAGGTGCTTGGTTCGCCGATGACGCTTTCCAGCTTCACCACCTGGGGATTGGCGCTCTCTTCCAGTAGGCGCGCCACGAAAACCCGCTTCAGATCCGGGCAATTATGCAGATGTTCGGCCAGGCGTTCCAGGCGCTCGGCGTCGACGATGAGGATCTTGGCGCCGGAGTCGGTCAGGCCATACTCAAGTTCGGGACCCGTCCACCAAGCATTCAGCGGCGTGACGATCGCGCCCAGGCTGGCGGCCGCGTAAAAGGCTACCGGCCACTCGGGCAGATTGCGCATCACGATGGCGACCCGGTCACCCTTCTCGACACCCTGACGGCGCAGTTCGTGACCGAAAGCTGCCACCGCGCGGAAGAAAGCCTCGAAGTCGACACGCTCGTCTTCGTGCACCAGGAATATCCGCTTGCCGTGGGCCCGGCCCGCCTCCACCACCGCGCGCAAGGTCGGCGGAGCATTTTTCCAGACCCGGGTGGGAATGTCGCGGATGACGACCGTCTCCATCTCGAACGGCGCGCCCGGCGCGGTCAGCAGGGCGTGGGCCGCGGCGATGGACATGGCGGGCCAGGTGGCGGGCGGGGCCGCGTTTGCGTCGGTCATGAGTTTGGATACCCCCGATTGTCCAGGGCGCCAAGCCGCGCGCCCTGGGCTCGGGCGGCTGCGGGTGACCTGGGACGGCGCGCCGTCATCTTGTGGCTCCCCAGGGGACCGGCGCCTTCGCGGAGCCACCGCGTCACATGCTTTTTTCGTCGCACCCGCTAGAGAAACCGAGAGCCTATTTCAGACGCCGAGGCTGGTCATCAGGGCGGCGATACTGATCGTGGCAAAGGTGGAAAAAGTGTCCGATACCGCATAGGGCAGGATGATCCTGTCGCCGTGTCTCATCGCCCCGCAGGTATAGACCACATTGGGCACATAGCCTTCGCGTTCCAGAGGATCAGGTCGGATGATCGGTTCGACGGATCGGGCCAGCACCTTCGTCGGATCGGCCTTATCCAGCAGAGCCACGCCGATACAGTATTTCCGTAGGGCTCCGACACCGTGGGTCAGCAGAAGCCACCCCTCGTCAAGCTCGATGGGTGGTCCGCAATTGCCCATCTGCACGAATTCCCACGGAAATTCCGGTTTCAGAATCGCGACCCCCTCCTCCCAGACATGGAGGTCATCGGAGGTGAGATAATAGAGGCTCTCATTATCCTGGCGTCCGATCACGGCGAACTTGCCGTCGATCCGGCGGGGGAACAGAGCCATGCCCTTGTTGCGCGCCGCCCTCCCCGTCAACGGAGTCATCCGGAACGAGACGAAATCGCGGGTCTCCAGCAACTCCGATCGGATCGCGAAGCCGCTATAGGCGGTATAGGTGGCGTAGTAGGTCGTTCGGCCGTCGTCCTGAAACGCCACGAACCGGGCGTCTTCGATGCCGTTGGACTGGGCCTCGGTCACCGGGAAGATCACCCGTTCACTGATGTCGTGGGCCGAGTTGAAGCTTATATCCAACCGGTCCCGGTCGGGTCCGCAGCCCCGGACGCTGGCGATCGGTATGCCCGCCAGTTTCGAGGCTGGATCGAGACTGACGGTTCCGTTGGCCGTGATGGTCCCGGTTCGAAAGGTCAGGGACGAGACATGGCCTTCCCCGACGGCCCTCAGGCTCAGGATGAACCGCAGCCCGCCAGCCGGCGCGCCTGACTGGTCCGGGTGCGGGACGATGCTGGGATTGAACAGGGCCGAGGCTTCATAGGAGTATTCCTGAAGGAAATAGGCTCCCACCAGCCGGCGCTGAATCTTGGTGAACGCCGTGTGCTCATCGAACACGAGTTCCATGTCACCGGCTCGCTCTTCACATTTTTCCGGCAGCTCGCGATGACGGTCCTGGAAGTTCTCAAGCACTTCCGCGAGCTGTCGGGCCGACGATTCGGGGTCGAGCGCCATTACCCGGTCCACGATGTGGTTGGCGCGAGTCTTGTCGGTGGGATTGTGCTCCCGTGGTTCAGTCGCGGGCTTGAATTGGCGAATGATTACTCGCGCCGCGTTGGGGCGCAGAAACAACGCCTGTCGCTCCACCAGAGGAGGCAGGCTTTCGATTTCCGTCAAGGTACGCTCAATCCACAAATGAACGCCCGGATCGAGGTCAGGCGCTGAGGGCGAGAGGCGGCAATGAATGCCCCGCCCCCAAGCCCATACGCTCCAGTTGGCGGATATCCGCAAGACCCAGCAGGTAGGACAAAATAGATTCCGCCCCCTGGTTTTCGTTGACGCGATCCGGGTGGAGGCCATCACGGCACCCTCCCGTGTCGATGTCGGCCAGCGGAACCGCCAGGTCATTGGCGCCCAGGAACCAGTCAAAAGCCCGCCGGGCTTCCTGACCCCAGGGCTTGCCACCTTCGACACGAGCGGCGGCCAGATAGGCGGAGATCGACGCGGCGGCCTCAACCGGCTGCTGGTCGAAAGCCTCTGGCGCGCAGTGTTGGTCGCCGAAGCCCTCGGTGCCGACCGGCCGGAAAAGCCCCGTGGGCGAGGTCTGAACCCGCGACAGCCAGCGGAGGGAACGCAGGCCCGCCTGGAGATAGGCCGGCGAATCGACCGCCGCCCCGGTGACGATCAGGGCCTCCGGCAGGCGGGCGTTTTCGTAAGTCAGCCCTGCCTCGAACCATGTCCAATCCGGTGTCTCGGCGCGGGTGAGCAGGGTGAGCAGCCAATCGGCGAGGACCCTTCTCATCCGATCGGCGCGCCAGTCGGTCGGCGCCGTGGTCAGATAGGCTTCGAGCCCCAACAAGGTGAAGGCCCAGGAACGCGGGGAGCCGAAACTCTCAGCGGTAGGCAGAGCGTCGCGAAACAGCCCAGCGGCCCAGCGCCGCAGATGCGGACTCGGGCCGGACCTGGCGCACTCACCCAAGGCCCAGAGGGTCCGGGCGTGGCTGTCCTGAGATCCGCGATCCTCAAGCCAGCGCCGATCGAAACTCATGAAATTGCGAAAATGGCGGGTGTCGCGGTTCCAGGCATGCTGCACGAAACTGGCGAAGCGCGCGACCAGGGCGTCCGGCAACCGGCGCTCGCAGGGCCGGCTGAGGTAACAGGCCAGCAACAGCGCACGGGCGTTGTCATCGACGCAATAACCGTGGTTGCGATCGGGCACGCAATGGACGGCGTGCTGGAAGATGCCGGTGTCGTCGCACATCACCATCAGGCTGCCCGTCCTGGGCTCGGGCGTCGGCGCGCCCTGCCAGGTCCGGCTGGTGTCGCGGGACGCTTTCGGAACCGCGATCGGGCTGTCGGCGATCTGCTCACTCACCGCCGCCTCGATCACCTCGACATATCGCGCGGCGGTTCGTTCCCACGTCATCGGGCGACTGTTGGCGTAGGCGCGGCGGCGCATCGCTTGGCGACGCGGTTCGTCCATCAGCAGGGCGCTGACTTCGCGGCCGAAGGCAGCCGAATCATTGAAAGGGACCAGCACGCCCTGGCCGTCGGCGAGGAGTTCGGCCGCGTGCCAATAGGGCGTGGACACAATCGGTTTGCCGAGGCCAAAGCTGTAGGCCAGGGTCCCCGAGGTAAGCTGCGCTTCGCCCCGATAAGGCGTCACATAGACATCGCACAGGCAGATGAAATCCAGCAGCGTGGTCTGATCGACGAACTGATCGAGGAATACGACATGTTCTTCTAAGCCGAGCGCCTTGACCCGGGCGATCAGACTGTTCCTGTAGGCCTCACCCTGCCGCCGGGCCAATTGAGGGTGGGTGGCTCCCAGCACAACATAGACCGCGTTGGGCCGGTGTTTCAGAATCTCCGGCATCGCCTCGATCATCACGTCCACGCCTTTGCTCGGCGCCAGCAGACCGAAGGTGAGGATGACTGTTTTGCCCTGGAAACCATGACGAGCCTTGGCTTCGTCGGGTTCGCAGAACACCGATTCAGGTATCCCGTGCGGGATCACCTCGATCTTGGCGGCGGGGGTCCGATAGACGGTCTGGAGCAATTCACGCCCCTTCTCGGCCATCACGATGACCTTGGCCGAGCGCTCGATAATCCGGCATAGGATGTCATGCTGCGCGGTGGTCGGTTCGGCCAGAACCGTGTGCAAGGTGGTGACAACCGGCATCGCCAGGGGCGAAAGCAACGCCATGACATCGGCGCCGGCCTCGCCACCGAAAATGCCGAATTCGTGCTGCAAACAGACTGCGTCATAGCCCCTGGCATTGAGCACCGCCGCCGCGCGGCGATAGTCCTGGATCCGATCCTCGCGCACCGACAGACAGACGGAACGGGGAAAAACATAGTCCTGTCCTGGATCCACCATCGCCACGACGCTGGTGTGGATATCGGGTCGAACGTCGCCGACACTGCTGTGCAGGTCGTTGGTGAAGGTCGCTATGCCGCATAGCCGCGGCAGGGAATTGCCGATGAAGGCCAGACGCCGGACCCGCCGCATGGAGTCCTCGGCCCGCCTCGGGCCGGGTTTGTGGGCCGAGGAAGCGGCGAGAGAGGTATTTTCGATCAAGGCGGCATTGGTCATGGGCGGGCACGGTTCCGTGGCTGGTCCCCGGGGCCGGGCGAGAACCGGCGCCTGAACCGTATCGGTCCATGGCGGGGAATTTGAGCAATTCGAGGCGCGATTGGAGTCGCCGCACCCTATCAGAAACTACTCAATGGCCTGGGAGTTCCCCCCGCCATGTGTTTTCAGACCCCAATTAGAGGGCAGCGTTCCCCATGACCGCGGTGGGCGTAAGGCAGGCCCCGAAAACTCTGGCGCCTACAAACGCGCCAGCGTCACCCGACCAACTCCAGCCGGGCCAGGATCGCCATCAGCCGCGCCTTGTTGCGTTCCGCCGCGGCTAGGCGTTCGCGGTTCTCAGTGACCACTTCCGGCGGAGCACGACCGATGAAATCGCCGTTGGCGAGCTTTTTCGCCGTGCGATCGATGTCCAGGGCCTGGGCGGCGATATCCTTGGCCAGACGCGCGCGCTCCGCGGGCAGGTCGACGAGGCTCTTCACGTCCAGGGCCATGGCGGCCCCCGCGGCGACATAGGCGACCGCGCCATCGGGCGGTGTCGGCTCGAACCTTAGGGTCCCTATGCGAAGCGTATGGCCGATCACCGCCGCGTTGGCGCGCAAGGCCCGTTCCTGGGTCTCGGTAGCCTCGGTCACGATCAGATCGGGGCGGGCGCCTGGCGGCACGTTGAGTTCGGATCGCACGGACCGGCCCTCGGTGACCGCCGCAATGACCAGTTCGATCTCCGCCTCGGCCGAAGCGTCGGCATAGGCGTCCGGCAATTCAGGCCATGGCGCGGTGATCAGCAGGCCCGGCCTTGGCCGCCCAGCGGGCGCGGTTTGAGCCCATAGTTCCTCAGTGATGAACGGCGCCACCGGATGCAACAGCTTCAGTATGGTCTCCAGAACCCACGCGGCCATGGCGCGGGTTTCAACCTTGGCGGCCTCATCCTCGCCGTTCAGGATCGGTTTGGCGAATTCCACGAACCAGTCGCAGAACAGGTTCCAGATGAAGCGATAGAGGGTGGCCGTGGCCGCGTCGAAGGCGCAGGTCTCGAGGGCGACGGTGACTTCCCGCGCCGCCTTCAAGGTCTCGCCGCGCACCCAACGGTTAACCGTGTGGGTGACGCTCGCCGGGTCGAAACCTTCGACCCCGACGCAACCGTTCATCTGGCAGAATCGGGCGGCGTTCCACAGCTTGGTGCCGAAGTTGCGATAGCCCTCGATGCGCGGCTTCGAGAGGCGGATATCCCGCGCCTGGCCAGACATCGCCGTCAGCGTGAAGCGCAGGGCGTCCGCGCCATATTCGTCGACCAGCTCCAGCGGATCCATCACATTGCCCTTGGACTTGGACATCTTGGCCCCCTCCGCGTCGCGGATCAGGGCGTTGATGAACACCCTTTGGAAGGGCGCGCGGCCGGTGAAATGGATGCCCATCATCATCATCCGGGCGACCCAGAAGAAGATGATGTCAAAGCCGGTGATCAGGGTGTGGGTTGGGTAGAACCGCGCCAGATCCGAGGTTTTGGCCGGCCAGCCGAGGGTGGAGAACGGCCACAGCGCCGAGGAAAACCAGGTGTCAAGCACATCCTCGTCCTGACGCAGGTCCTCATCATGGCCATAGTATTCATGGGCGGCGGCATGGGCCTCCTCGGCGGTTTCGGCGACGAAGATATGACTGTCGGGTCCATACCAGGCTGGGATGCGGTGGCCCCACCAGAGCTGGCGCGAGACGCACCAGGGCTCGATGTTGCGCATCCATTCGAAGTAGGTTTTTTCCCAGTGACGCGGCTCGAAGACGGTCTCGCCAGTCTCGACGGCCGCGATGGCAGGAGCAGCCAACGTTTTGGCGTCGACGTACCATTGATCGGTGAGCCACGGCTCGACCACCGCGCCGGAACGATCGCCGTGTGGAACAGCGTGGCGCGTCGTCTCGATACCGCGCAACAGGCCCAGGGCCTCGAATTCGGTCACGACCCGCTTTCGGGCCTCGAAGCGGTCCAGCCCGCGATAGGCGACCGGGGCGTTGTCATTGATCCGGGCGCCGGCGTCGAGGATGTTGATCATCGGCAAGCGGTGGCGCTGACCGACCTTGAAGTCGTTGAAATCATGGGCGGGAGTGATCTTCACCGCGCCCGAGCCCTTCTCGGGATCGGCGTAGTCGTCGGCGATGATCGGGATCGGACGGCCGACGATGGGCAGGCGCACGCACTTGCCGATCAGGGCTGCGTAACGCGCGTCGCAGGGGTGAACGGCCACGGCGGTGTCACCAAGCATGGTTTCCGGCCGGGTGGTGGCGACGATGATCTCGCCCGATCCGTCCTCCAGCGGGTAGGCCAGATGCCAATAGTGGCCATCGACCTCGCGCTGTTCGACCTCAAGGTCGGAGATTGCGGTCTGGAAGTGGGGATCCCAGTTCACCAGCCGCTTGTCACGATAGATCAGCTTCTGGCGGTGCAAGGTGACGAACACCTTTCGCACCGCCGCCGACAGGCCGTCGTCGAGGGTGAAGCGTTCCCGGCTCCAGTCGCAGGAGGCGCCCAGGCGACGAAGTTGATTGACGATGGTCCCGCCGGATTTGGCCTTCCACTCCCAGATTCGCTCGACAAAAGCTTCCCGCCCCAGGTCGCGGCGGCTTATATTGCCCTCGGCGGCCAGTTGGCGCTCCACCACCATCTGGGTGGCGATGCCGGCGTGATCGGTTCCCGGCAGCCACAGGGCCGCCATGCCGCGCATGCGGGCGAAGCGGGTCAGCACGTCC
>JAYTXV010000077.1:0-11432 GCA_043742805.1 Caulobacteraceae bacterium
GGCGCCCTGCAGGGGCATGCCCGCCGGCGCCTGGCCCCGCGCGAAAGCCGCAGGCGTCTGGGTGTCGACGCCCAGGGCGGTCACCCCCGTCTCGTGGGCGTAGCGCCCGATCAGGGCGCCCGCGCCCCGGGGAAAGCCAATCACCGGCACGGTGACGCCCAGCGCCCGGACGCGCTTGATCAGCGCCGTGGTGGGCTTGATGATCATCCGCTCGAATAGCGGCTCGGGCAGGCCCTCGGACCAGCTTTCGAAGATCTGCAGGCAATCGGCGCCGGCCGCGACCTGGGCCGCCAGATGTTGCGCCGTGGCCTCCACCAGCACCGCCAGCAGAGCATCCACGTCGTCCGGACGTCGATAGGCCGCCAGGCGGCAGCGGTCCTTATCGCCGCCCTCACCTTGAATCATATAGGTGGCGACAGTCCATGGGCCGCCCGCGAATCCGATCAGGGTGGTCGCCTCGGGGATCGCGGCGCGGATGCGCGCGACAGCCTCATAGACCGGCGCCAGGCGCGCCACCACGTGTTCTGGCGCCCCGAAGGTCCAGGTAGCCTGTTCGAGCAGAGGCTCCAGGCGCGGCCCCTCGCCCTCGACGAACCACACCTTGTGACCCAGCGCGTCGGGGATCACCAGGATGTCGGAAAAAAGGATCGCCGCGTCGAGGTCGAACCGGCGCAGCGGCTGCAGCACCGCCTCGGTCGCCAGGTCCGGCGAATAGCAGAACGCCATGAAGTCCTTGGCCTGGGTGCGCAGCTGGCGATATTCGGGCAGATAGCGGCCGGCCTGTCGCATGATCCACACCGGCGGGGGATCGACCCTCTCGCCGTTCAGCACGCGAATCATGGCTTTATCGGTCATGCCGTATCTCACTCCCGTTTGGCTCACGCCTAAATCTTGATCCTGGCGTCGTTTGGCAAGGGCGTGATGGCCGTGCCCCCCGGAATACAGGCGAATCCCCTGGGTTCCGGGGCCGGTGGGCAGATCGAGCAGCGCAAGGTCATGGGTGGTGATGGTTTCGCCCGTCAAAGCGCGATGGGCGTTGTCATCGACACCACGGGCTAATGGGCGGCGATGTTCACGGTGGTGGACTGTTTGTAAATCAGATGACCCCGGTGAGGAAGATTATATTCCCACCAGATCGCTGCCTTGATTGTCGAATTACCGACGGTCGAGGTTCTGGTTCCGGCGCCAACATCGCACGCCACCACGACCGGTATGACGAAACTGTAGGACTGCCCCGTATTCAGCAATCGCGCTGTAGGATCGGAAAGATTGTAGTTTTGGAGGCAATCGCTCCTGCGGGTGGCAGGTTCAGGCGCCGTGAAGGCGTTGATGTGGGTGATCCAAATACCCGTCGTCTGTAAATTCGTGAAAGTATAAGTGACCTGTGTCGAATCACCCTTCGTTATGGAAAGCGCCGAGGGGCTGGCGATGAGAGGAACGAGAGGAAGAATATTCGAGGGCGTCGGTAGTATCTCTCCCGCGGCCGCCGGAAAAACCGGCAACACGAACACTGCGGACAGGGTGGCCGCCGCCGCGAACAGGCGTCCTGTGGTGTTCATGCGCATTTCCGGACAGTCCCGCCTTGAGGGGTTCAAACAGCGTCGTCACGCCTGCGTTAATAAGCCAGGTCACATTGCATTGCATACTCCACCCGCCAAAGGGTCCAGGTGACGGCGCGACCGCGGGTCCCTATGCCTGTCCCATGACCAAACCGATCCGACTCTGGACCTGCTCCTCCCACCACACAGCTTTTCGCTGCGGCGGGTGGGCGAGCATATGCGAGATCGGCGGCGAGACCGGCGGCGTCGCGGGCGGTGAACGCGCCACCACGGCGCCACGCATGGCTCTGGCCGGACTCGCCGCGGGCCTGGCGCGGCTCACACCTGTTCCGGCCGGCGCCGCGGCGCAGCCGATCCGTATCGAGACCGGCAACCCCGCCCTGGCGGTATACGCCGGAATACTGGCGAACTTTGAGCGGCCGGCAGGCGACGCCCCCGACCAGGACCTTGATCTATGGGCGCGCATCATCACCGCCGCGAAGGGCCGCCGGCTGGAGCTCGTTCTCATGCCGCCGGCGACGGACACGCCTATCGCCTTCGCCGCCGCCTGGGCGGACCTGGCCATGGAGCGGGCTAAGGGGCGGGGAGCCTTTACCGCCGCCATTCCCAGGGCAAACCTCTCCAAAATCGCCGGGCTCGGGTGACAGCGCGATCAGCCTTGAATCGGCGGCCCGTGATGTCTGGGGTATCCGACATGGAGTCGCTTTTAAATGATTGAGGGGCAGCCAAGAACTTCAAGACCAAGATTTTCCTTGCCGCCATCGTCGCTATAGAAAAGGTCAACTACGCCCCATCCCTGGAAGCGGCGTTCAGGGCGACGGGCGCGGGGCGGACGGTGTCGGGGGCGCCGCGGCGCTCTGGTCTGGCTCCCGATACTCATACTTTCATTGGAGCCAAAACTCGCCAAAACCTTGCTCGGCCGCTGGGTTTCCTCGATTAGTCGGCGCGGGGCCCAAGGGCGCTCGCGGTTGGAGCCGAACGATGGGCCAAAATAGTACACTGAAGAGCCTGCTCGACGCGGAAACGCGGGCTTCGGGACCTGTCGGCCAGGCCGTCGCCGAGGCCTTCGTTCATATGGCCGGGGCCGCCAAGTCCCTGTCGGCTCTGATAGCCACCCCACCTATCGGAGGCCGGCTCGGCGCAAAAGCCGGGACCGCCAACAGCGACGGCGACCACCAGAAGAAACTCGACATCATCGCCGAGGACCTTTTCTCGGACGCCCTGCGCAGAGCCGGGATCGGAGCCTATCTGTCCGAAGAGGTAGAGGAGCCGACGGTATTCCATCCGGCCGGCCTGCTTGCCGTGGCGATCGACCCCCTCGACGGGTCGTCCAATATCGACGTCAACGCGCCGATCGGCACGATCTTTTCGATCCTGCCGATGGTTTCCGAAGCGCTCGCCGTTCCGGCGCTGGCGTTCCGTCAGCCGGGCCGCAATCAGCTGGCGGCGGGCTTCTTCATCTATGGTCCGCAGACCTCGCTCGTGGTGACATTCGGCAACGGGGTCCACCTCCTGGTCCTCAGCCCCACGCTCAACGAATTCGTGCTGGTCGAATCGGGCATCACGATTCCGCCGAACATGCCTGAATACGCGATCAACGCCTCCAACTACCGCCACTGGCACGAACCGGTGAAGACCTACATCGACGATTGTGTGCGCGGTGAGGAAGGCCCCCGCGGCCGCAACTTCAACATGCGCTGGGTCGGTTCCATGGTCGCGGACGCCTATCGCATCTTCATGCGCGGCGGCATCTTCCTTTATCCGGGTGACAGGCGGCCGGGCTACGAGGAGGGCCGGCTGAGGCTCATGTATGAGGCCAATCCGGTAGCCTTCCTGGCCGAACAGGCCGGCGGCGGAGCCACCGACGGCATTGACCACATCCTCGACCGCCTACCCCACTCGCCCCACCAGCGGGTTCCGTTCATCATGGGCTCCGCCGACAAGGTCGAGCGCGTGCGCCAATACCACCTCGACACCACTCCGCCGTCCGGCCGGCCCGGCCGCCACTGACCGGAAAGACACATATGTCCGATATCGCCACAGCCCCGAACACGGCCCAGAAGGTCACCCACGACCAGATGGCCAACGCCATCCGCTTCCTCGCCGTCGACGCCGTCGAACAGGCCAAGAGTGGTCACCCCGGAATGCCGATGGGCATGGCCGACGTAGCCACCGTTCTCTTCACCAAGTTCATGAAATTCGACCCGACAGACCCCGCCTGGCCCGACCGCGACAGATTCGTGCTGTCGGCCGGTCACGGATCGATGCTGATCTATGCCCTGCTGCATCTGACCGGCTATCCTGAGATGACCATCGACCAGATTCGACGGTTCCGCCAACTAGGTTCGAAAACCCCTGGCCACCCCGAATACGGCCACACAGTCGGCGTCGAAACCACCACCGGCCCCCTTGGCCAGGGCCTCGCCACCTCGGTCGGCATGGCCATCGCCGAGCGGATGATGGCGGCCCGCTTCGGAGCCGACCTCGTCGATCACCACACCTATGTAGTCTGCGGCGACGGCTGCCTGATGGAAGGCGTCAGCCACGAGGCCATCGACCTGGCGGGCAACCTGAAGCTTGGCCGGCTGATCGTGCTTTGGGACGACAACAAGATCACCATCGACGGCGCCACCTCGCTTTCGACCGCCACCGACCAGGTCAAGCGCTTCGCCGCCGCCGGCTGGCATGTCCAGGCCATCGACGGTCACGACCCGGCCGCCATCACCCGGGCGATCCGCAAGGCGAAGTCCGATCCCCGTCCCTCGATGATCGCCTGCAGCACTGTTATCGGCTTCGGCGCGCCGACCAAGGCTGGCACGGAGGGAGCCCATGGCGCCCCGCTTGGCCCAACGGAAGCGGCCGGCGCCCGCGTGGCCCTGAACTGGCCCCACGCGCCGTTCGAGGTCCCGACCGATATATTAGGCGCCTGGCGCAAAGCCGGTCGGTCCGCGGTCCGCGCCCGCGGCGCCTGGAAAAAGCGGCTGGCCGCATCACCGGATCGCGAGCGCTTCAACGCCGCCCTGTCGGGGAACCTGCCGGCCCGGGTCGAAGCCGATCTGATGGCCTACGCGGCCGAACTGGTCGGGACCAGGCCCGATATCGCCACCCGCAAGGCCTCCGAAAATACCCTGGGTTTGATCAACGCCGCCACCGACCTGACCGTCGGCGGTTCGGCCGACCTGACACACTCCAACTACACCATAACCAAGGGCATGACCTCGGTCACAGCCGAGGATTTTTCAGCGCGCTATATCCGCTACGGCATTCGCGAGCACGGCATGGCCGCCGCGATGAACGGCCTCGCCCTGCACGGCGGTCTCATTCCCTACGGTGGCACCTTCCTGGTCTTCGCCGACTATGCCCGGGGTGCGCTCCGCCTTTCGGCCCTGATGAAGCAACGGGTGATCTATGTCTTCACCCACGATTCCATCGGCGTCGGCGAAGATGGCCCCACCCACCAGCCCGTGGAAACCATGGCCAGCCTGCGGGTCATACCGGGCCTGATCACCTATCGCCCCGCGGACGCGGTGGAGACCGCCGAATGCTATGCGGTGGCCCTGGCCGAGCGCCACGCCCCATCGGCTCTGGCCCTGTCGCGCCAGAACTTGCCGACCCTGCGCCTGGCCGCAGACGGCGTGAACCAATCGGCCCTGGGCGCCTATGTATTGCGTGAGACCAAAGAGCCGCGCCAGGCAACCGTGCTGGCCACGGGTTCGGAAGTCCATCTGGCCGTTGCGGCCGCCGAGGCCCTTGCCGCAGAGGGCGTCAAGGTCGCCGTCGTCTCCATGCCGTCCTGGGAGCTGTTCGAGCGCCAGGGCGCCGACTACCAGGCCAAGGTGCTGGGCTCCGCGCCGCGCATCGCCGTCGAAGCGGCCCTGAGCTTCGGTTGGGACCGCTGGATCGGGGCGAACGGCGCCTTCGTCGGCATGACCGGCTTTGGTGAATCCGCGCCGGCCGCCGATCTCTACAAGCACTTCGGCATCACCGCCGAAGCGATCGCCGCCACCGTGCGGAAGCTGGTGGCTGTCCCAACCTCCACCTCCAACTGACACTCCCGCTAGGATAACGCGTGACCGCCAACCCACCCAAGAACCCCCTGGCCATATCCCCCTCCATCCTGGCGGCGGACTTCTCCCGCCTGGGCGAGGAGGTCCGCGACGTAGTCGCCGCCGGGGCCGACTGGATTCACTTCGACGTGATGGATGGCCACTTTGTACCCAATATCACCATCGGCCCCGACGTATTGAAAAGTCTTCGTCCGTGGACAGATAAAATTATGGACGTCCATTTGATGATCTCGCCCACCGACCTCTATCTCGAGGCCTTCGCCAAGGCCGGCGCCGACATGATCACCGCCCATGTCGAGAGCGGGCCGCACATCCACCGCACCCTTCAGACCATTCGCGCCCTCGGCAAGCAGGTCGGCGTGACCCTGAACCCAGGCACCTCGGTCGCCACGCTGGAGCCGGTTATCGGCATGGTCGATATGGTGCTCGTGATGAGCGTCAACCCTGGGTTCGGTGGCCAGGCGTTCATTCCCGAGGCGGTGGAGCGGGTCCGGGCCATCCGCCGGATGGCCGGGGATAGGGCGATCCGTATTGAAGTCGATGGCGGCGTGATCCCGGCCAACGCCGGCCTGCTGACCGCCGCCGGCGCCGACACCCTGGTGGCCGGCTCGGCGGTGTTCAAAGGCGGGCGCGAGGCCTACGCCGGCAATATCGCCGCGATCCGCGCCGCCGGAAACGCCTGAGCGCGTTTGGGTGAGGCTTGCCGAACCGCTCGAGGCCCTGATCTTTGACGTCGACGGCTCCCTGGCCGAAACCTAGGATCTCGCCCTCGCCGTTGCGATGCTGGGGTGGATCGGCGATTCTTCGCCGTAGGCGCTCAGCATCTGCTGACGTAATCGAATGGCGGATTTTGACCTGCGGCGCGCGGTAACCCGCGCTTACGAGCCCTTAGGTCGGCGCGCCGGCTGTCCGAATGCACCAGCATGGCTTCGCCCTCGGACTTCGAGGCGGCGACTCAAAGGAAACTGGGGGATCGACTTGGCATGTCCATCGACCCGATCCCGGCAAAAGGCCGTCCGCGCCCCGCCCCCTGAACGCCCCAAGGCCGCCGCAGATGAAAAGATCGCTCGAATTCTGATCCAAACGCCCGTTCCGACCGTTGACGGACTGTTGGCAAGGGCACGGCGGGCTGGGGCTCGGTCGTATTTTGGCGGGGCTTGGCCTTCTGATTGCGTGACCGGTGCGCTTCCCGCGTCGGGGCGCGGACGGAGTAGAGTCGATGCTACAAGACGGAGCGCCGTTGACGCGGTCCACCTGGGAGGATGGCGCGCCCGTCAACTCCAACGCTCTGATACGACGGCTGCAAACGGTATCGCGATTGAGTTCGATCGAGCGCTCCGCGCTTTGGGAACTCCTGGACGCGTGGGAGTGGGTTCCCGCCGGGGCCATGATCGAGCGGGAGGGCGATTGCTCGGGCGCGATGCACGCCCTGCTTGCGGGGCTAGCCTGCCGACATAAGGACTTCCGCGATGGTCGCCGGCAGATCATAGCCATTCTGTTCCCCGGCGATCTGTCCCGAAACCTGGCCGGCGCGTCCCGGCCAACCGATCATCATGTCCGAACCCTCACCCGCGCCAAGGTCGTGCGGATAACGCTGCATCACCTGGAGGCGGTTATCGCGGCCAATCCGGGGATAGAACGGGCCCTGCATGCCGCCTCCATCGTCGAGGCCGCCGTACTTCGCGCCTGGATCGTCAACCTCGGCCAGCGTCAGGCCCACGAGCGCCTGGCGCACCTGTTCTGCGAAATGGCCCACCGCATGGTGGACTGTGACCTGTCACGTCCGGACGGCAGCTTCGAGCTGCCTCTGACGCAGAAGGAACTCGGCACGGCCCTGGGGTTGACCAGCGTTCACGTCAATCGCGTCCTGCAAAAGCTTCGGGCCGAGGCGCTGGTCGAGTTCGCCAACGGCGAGCTCCGTATCCTGGAGCTCGACAGGCTGAAGGGAATCGCCAATTTCGATCCCGCCTACCTTTCCGCCTGACCCCGGGTTCAAACGCTCTGGAGGATCAGCCAGCCGTTGACGGCGATGATGCCGGCGCCCAGGCCATACCCCGCCAGCCGCACTCGCTGAGAATTTACGAAGGTCCCCATGACCCTCGGGTCACTGGTGAAGATCAGCAGAGGTATGACCGCGAAGCCGAGTTGGAGACTGAGGATCACCTGGCTTAAAATCAATAGCTTTTCGGCAACTCTGTCCCCGGCCAAGGCGATGACAATGAAGGCCGGGAGGACCGCCACGCCGCGCGTCAGCAGGCGGCGCACGCTCGGGCTGACACGCAGGTTGAGGAAACCCTCCATGACAATCTGGCCCGCCATCGTCCCGGTCAAGGTCGAACTCTGGCCGGAAGCCAGCAGCGCCGCGGCGAACACCACGCTGGCCAATGCCGAACCCACCACCGGAGTCAGCAATTTGTAGGCGTCCTGGATATCCGACACCCCCGTCTGGCCGGCGGCGTGAAACGAAGCCGCGGCGAGCACGAGTATCGCCGCGTTGATGAACAGGGCGAACCCCAGCGCCGCTATGCAGTCGATGGTGGAAAAACGTATCGCCTCCCGGCGACCGCGGGGCGTCTCATCAAACCGGCGGGTCTGAGCGATGGCGCTGTGCAGATAAAGATTATGCGGCATCACCGTGGCGCCGAAAATGCCCAGGGCTATGTAGAGCATAGCGGGGTCTGAAAAAAGCTTGGTCGTGGGGATGAACCCGAGCGCAACCCCAGAAAGAGACGGTCGGCAGAACCACAACTCTATAGCGAAACAGGCCCCGATCACGCCGATCAGGGTGATCACCAGCGCCTCCACATAGCGGAAACCACGCTTCTGCAAGGCCATGATCACCAGGGTGTCCAACACGGTAATCGCCACTCCTGCCAGCAGCGGCAGGTGGAAAAGCAGTTTCAAGGCGATGGCGGTTCCGACCACCTCGGCCAGATCGCAGGCCGCGATGGCGATCTCGCACGTGAGCCAGAGAAACACCGATACCCGCTTGCCAAACCTCTCGCGGCACAGTTGCGCCAGATCCCGGCCGGACGCGATGCCGAGCCGAAGCGAGAGCCATTGCAAGAACATGGCCACGAAGTTGGAGAGTAGAACGACCGATAACAGCGAATAGCCGAACCGGGATCCCCCGGCGATGTCGGTGGCCCAGTTGCCAGGATCCATATAGCCGACCGCCACGAGGTAGCCCGGTCCCGCAAACGCGGCGAGTTTGCGCCAGAAGCCGATCCCCGTCGGTACGGCGATCGAGCGGAAGGCTTCCGGCAGGCTTTGGCCGGGCGCGGTCGGTAAGAAAGCCAGGGGCCGGCTAATTACGCCGGTTTCGGACGGGGGCGGTGACATGGGACGCCTCGAGATAGATGGCAACTTCAGGACCGAACGCCAAGACTATTTTATAGTTGCCTGACATATTTTAGATAATCATTTTATTTAAGTAACATATGTTAATTTGACGCGACAATTGTGACTTTTTGCGGAACCTAAATCCCATAAATTAGCTTTTTCCACGGCTGTTACCCGGGAAAACGGCAATGATAGCCTTCGAGGTCTGATGACCGGCAGGCCAGTAATGTCCAACAACCAAACGTGCGGATCCGCGCGGTGCGGCCCTCTGCATCCCTCAAGGAGAGACTGGAATGAATGAAGCGCTCGTAGTTGCAAACTTCGACAACCGCGTTGCCCGACGAGAAGGCAGGCGGCAATTTTTCCGTGCGGCCGGAATGCTGGCGGGCGGAGCCGCCGGGGTCATGGCGTTGAATACCAGCGGTGCTGGTTTAATGGCCTCCGCCTTGGCCGACACACCCACGATCAGCGATGGCGATATCCTCAACTTCGCATTGAACCTAGAATATCTGGAAGCCCAATTCTACTCGTTCGCCACCACGGGCCATGGCCTACCCGCTAATCTTCTTACCGGGACCGGAAAGGTGGGCCAAGTGCTAGGGGGAGCGCAGGTCCCGTTCACCGACAAAGTGGTCAAGGCCTATGCCAATGAAATCGCCCGCGACGAGATGGAACACGTGGCCTTCCTACGCTCGGCTCTCGGCTCATACGCCGTGTCTCAACCGACCGTCGACATCGGCGGCCAGAACCCCAACGGCGCCTTCTCCAAGGCGGCGCGGGCGGCGGGACTTGTGGGAGCGGGCCAGGCTTTCAATCCTTACGCCGACGACATCAGCTTCCTGCTCGGCGCGTTCATATTCGAGGACGTGGGCGTCACCGCTTACAAGGGCGCCGCGCCACTAATTACCAGCAAGGCGTATCTTGAGGCGGCGGCCGGCATTCTGGCGGCTGAAGCCTACCACGCCTCGCTCATTCGAACGACCCTGTTCCAAAAAGGCCAAAACGCGCCGAGTATCATCTTCAAGACCAACCAGATCTCGAACGCCCGAGACAGTCTGGACGGACCGACCGATGACGATCAGGGGATCACCCTGGATACCAAGGTCAACATCGTTCCCGTCGACAGCAACGGCCTTGCCTTCAGCCGCACCACCGGCCAAGTTTTGAATGTTGTATACCTCAATCCGAACGTCGTTATGCGAGGCGGATTCTTTCCATCTGGTGTTAACGGCGTGATAAACACCAGCGCCGCGTCGGCCTGAGATCGAAAACAGTATCAAGCGATGCGGGAGCCCTCCCCTTTATTGGGAGGGCTTTCTCACGCGCCCATCGTTCGGCGAACGCTGATCGCGACCCCGGCCACTTTCCGCCAGAACACGCCAATTGCCGCCAAGCCTGATTGTCGATCAGGCTATTTGCAAAAGCCGCCACCCTGGCTATTGGCAACCGACATGACCCAGACCTTCAACCTTTCCGGCCGCGCGGCCCTGATCACCGGCGCCTCCTCAGGCCTGGGAGCAAGAATGGCCAGGGTGCTGGCCGCCAGCGGCGCCAAGGTCGCCCTGGCCGCCCGGCGGGTGGACCGTCTCACCGCGCTTGCCGCCGAGATTCAGGCGGCTGGGGGCGAGGCCTTTCCCGTGGCCATGGACGTTACCGACGAGGCATCGATCATCGCCGGCTTCGACGCGGCCGAGGCGGCGATCGGCCCGATCGACACCGTCTTCGCCAACGCCGGCATGAACAACCGCGCCCTGGCCGCCGAAATCACCACCGACGCCTGGGATGGGGTGATGGCCATCAACGTGCGGGGCGTCTTCCTCACCGCCCGCGAAGGCGCGCGGCGGATGATGGCGGCCGGCTCAAAGGAAAGCGGACGCGGCCGGATCATCCTAGTCGCTTCCATTGGGGCGCTGAAGGTGCTGCCCGGCCTCACCGCCTACTGCACCTCCAAGGCCGCAGTGCTGATGATGGGCAAGTCGATGGCCCGCGAATGGGCCAATCGCGGAATCAATGTGAATGTAATTTGCCCGGGCTATGTGGAGACCGAACTCAACACCGACTGGTTCCAGGAAGACGGCGGCAAAAAGCAGGTGGCCGGCTTCCCACGCCGCCGCCTGATGGAGGAAAGCGACCTCGACGCCATGGCCCTCTACCTGGCCTCCGACGCCTCGCGCGCCATCACCGGATCGGTCTTCACCCTCGACGACGGCCAGACGCTTTAGGAACCGTCCTCGACGATCATCCGCGCGGCCTTTTCCGCGATCACCATCGTCGGGGAATTGGTGTTGCCCGAGGTGATGAACGGCATCACCGAGGCGTCGGCGATTCGCAAGCCTTGCAAACCTCGCACACGCAGGCGGGAATCGACAACGGCGTTGGCGTCGTCGGCGCGGCCCATGCGGGCGGTGCCGACGGGGTGGAAGATCGTCGTCCCGATGTCGCCCGCCGCGCTGACCAGCTCGTC
>JAYTXV010000078.1:0-3623 GCA_043742805.1 Caulobacteraceae bacterium
CTTTGTTTCCTTCTCGCGGTATCGCCCGTGATCGCCGATGCGCAACAAGCCGGAACGCTGATCGAGGCAACCCCGATGGTGCATACCCCAGCGGGCTCACAGGCATGGCGCATTCGCTATTGGACGATGGATGACCACTCGAGGTTGGCTGCGGTGACCGGAATAGTGGTCGCGCCGCGCGAGGCGCTACCGCCAACGCCGAGGAACGTGCTTGCATGGGCGCATGGGACGTGGGGGGTGGTCAGCCGATGCGCAGCTTCATCCGACGGGTTCTTCGCATCCACTCCTGGACTGAGCGACGCAATCCGGCGGGGGTATGTTGTCGCCGCTCCCGACTATCCAGGGCTCGGCAGCGCTGGTTCGCACGGCTATCTCGCGGGGGTGAGCACGGGGCGGTCGGTGCTCGACGCGGTCCGTGCCGCTCGCTCGATCCCCGGCGCCGATGCCGGCCAGTCGTTTGCGGTCTGGGGCGCATCGCAAGGCGGTCACGCCGCGCTGTGGGCGGGGCAATTGGCGCGTAGTTATGCTCCGGAACTTAGGCTCGTGGGCGTTGCTGCGGCCGCTCCGCCGACCAACCTTGTATTAAATCTCTCTGCGGGAAGCGATCCGTCGGTTCGAGCATTCTTAACTGCGTTCACGGCCTACAGTTGGTCGCAACATTTCGGCGCGCCGTTGTCGACGCTTGGAAAGGCGTCTACGCAAAACGTTATTACACGCTTGGCACGCAACAATTGTCTCAAGCTCGGCGCCAAGCCAAAACTGGGAACGATGCTGGGAGTGATGGTGCTGAGGCGCGATCTACGCCACGTCGATCTCGGTACCATTCAGCCTTGGGCCGGCATCGCTCGCGATAACAGCCCGGCGGCAGTTCCCTACAACGTGCCGTTCCTGATCGCGCAGAACCCCGATGATGCTATCGTCGCACCAGATGTGACGCGAGACTTCGCGCGGCGGATGTGCCGAGCTGGGGGCAAGGTCCGGTTCGTCGAAATTCAGGGGAAAGGCCATGAAACCAGCGCTTCCGACAGCGAAGAAGTGACGCTCGACTGGATCGATGGCCGATTCTCTGGGACTGCTGCGCCAAGCGATTGTGACCAGATCTGAAAGAATGATTTATGAAGACATGTATCGCTTTAGTATTTCTGCTCACGGGAAGCGGAGTGGGGGCTTCAACCCCGGCCGCCTGGAAGCAGATGGATACGCGCGTCAATCGAGCCTGCGTCGCTACATCGGGGCTCACTCGTCCTGTTTTGCTGGCGAAAAAGATCAGTTTTTCCGATGCAATCGGAGTCGAGGTCAGGATGATCCGCGGGGCTGACAGGGCCGGCCGCACCATACGGTTGCTGTGTGCCTACAATCGCTCGACTGGCCGAACGGAAGTGCAGGACGCAGACGTGTGGACCGGACCGTCTGCAACGCCATAGGGCGTCACCTTCGATGGCTCATTGCCCGCAATCGTCAAAAGCTTTGCGAATGTGCAATTCAAGCTGCATCCAATAGGTAATTCGATTTCCAGCAAGGTTCGGCCGGCAAACGACCGATCTCAAGC
The DNA here is from genome assembly GCA_043742805.1 of Caulobacteraceae bacterium. Lineage (GTDB taxonomy): Bacteria > Pseudomonadota > Alphaproteobacteria > Caulobacterales > Caulobacteraceae > Acaudatibacter. The sequence goes on from JAYTXV010000078.1 coordinate 1,550, forward strand.
TTTCGGTCATACCTGCATGAGTCCGGAACCGAAGGAGGTAGTCTACCCCGCATTTGCACTCGTAAGGGGGTGGCGGCGAGATGAACTGATCCTGTCCCGCACCGACAGTTCGGCGGGACAGGTTGGTCCGTAGCGGCGCCCGGTTCGGAACTGGAAGCCTTGGGCGGGACGCCCGCGCGCCGGACCGGCCTCAGCCGACGATGTCGGCTTCGTCGAAAAACTGGGCGATTTCGATCTTGGCGTTGTCGACGCTGTCCGAGCCGTGGACGGAGTTCTCGCCCACCGACAAGGCGAACAGCTTGCGGATGGTGCCATCGGCGGCCTGAGCCGGGTTGGTGGCCCCCATCACGTCACGATAGCGGGTCACGGCGTTGTCGCCTTCAAGCACCTGAACCACCACCGGTTCGGAGATCATGAACTCCACCAGTTCGCCATAGAACGGGCGCTCGCGGTGGACGTCGTAGAAATCCTCGGCTTCCTCCTGGGTCATCCGAATCCGCCGCTGGGCGACGATCCGCAGGCCCGCTTCCTCGATCACGGCGTTGATCTTGCCGGTCAGGTTGCGCTTGGTGGCGTCGGGCTTGAGGATCGAAAAGGTGCGTTCGTTCATGCTGAGAATGCCCTGGAAAGGTTGGGGAGGTTGGAAACGTCGGGATGGCGGCTTATAGCCACGCTTGACGCTTCCGCCAAGGCGGCGGCCGGCGTTCCCGCAAAAGTCCTTCAGACCACCCCACGGTTCATTTCTCGCCATGCTGCGCATTCACGATCTCGTCTTCGACGCCTGGGGACGCCGGTTCTTCGATTCCGCGACCGTTACGCTGCCGGTGGGGGCCAAGGTGGGGCTGGTGGGGCGCAACGGCGCCGGCAAATCCACGCTCTTCAAGCTCATTCTGGGACAGTTGTCGGCTGGCGGCGGCGATATCGACTATCCCAAGGCCGCGCGAATCGCCTCGGTGGACCAGGAGCATGCGGCGACACCTATTCCGCTGCTAGAGACGGTGCTCGCTGCCGATCTGGAACGGGCCGCGCTGCTGAACGAATTGGAAACCGCCGAGCCCGAGCGCATGGGCGATATCTACGCCCGGCTGAGCGAAATCGACGCTGATCGCGCGCCGTCCCGCGCGGCGGAAATCCTCAGCGGCCTAGGCTTTTCCAATGACGACCTCTATCGGCCGATGGCGGAATTTTCCGGCGGCTGGCGGATGCGCGTGGCCATGGCCGCCGCCCTGTTCGCCGAGCCCGAACTGCTGCTGCTGGACGAGCCGACCAACTATCTGGACATGGAAGGCGCCCTCTGGCTCGAGGCGCGCTTGAAAAAATACCCGCACAGCGCCCTGATCATCAGCCACGACCGCGAACTACTCGACCATTCGGTGGACGCCATTCTTCACCTGAGCGAGGGCAAACTCGACTACTATACGGGCGGCTTCTCCAGCTTCGAACAACAGCGGGCTGAGAAGATTCGCCTGCAGTCGGCGATGCGCGGCAAGATCGAGGCCAAGCGCGCCCACATGCAGGCCTTTGTCGACCGATTCCGCGCCTCGGCCACAAAGGCCCGCCAAGCCCAGTCGCGCATGAAGATGATCGCCAAGCTGCAGAGCGTCGCCCCCTCGGTCGAAGAGCATGTGGCGCCCTTCCTGATCCCTTCTCCGGAACGGCCGCTGGCGCCGCCGTTGGTGAGGCTTGAGGGAACCGCCGTCGGCTATAGCGGCCCCCCGGTGTTGCAACGGCTCAACCTGCGGCTCGATATCGACGATCGGATCGGTCTGCTGGGCGTCAACGGCTCAGGCAAGAGCACCTTCGCCAAAATGATCGCCGGAGCCCTGCCCACCACTGGCGGCCAAGTGCACCGCGACCGGCGGATGAAGGTGGCCTGGTTCCATCAGCACCAGATCGAGGCGATGGACCCCGAAGATACGCCACTCTCCATCATTCGCCGGGCCATGCCAGAGGCCAGCGAGGCCCAGCGGCGCTCGCGTCTCGCCCAGTTCGGCATGACCGTGCAGAAGGTGGAGACAACGGTCGCCAACCTGTCGGGCGGTGAGCGAGCCAGGCTGCTGCTCAACATGGTGGC